>NZ_JAQPZO010000010.1:0-95475 GCF_037619445.1 Exiguobacterium sp. USCH10
TGCGGCTCCGGGATTGCCTGCGGAAAGCGTGGGCGCCGGAAGGACGAGTTCGAACATCTTATTTGTCAACAAGCTGAAGCAATCCGACAGTCATGTCGGATTGCTTGTTTTCGTTAAAAACGATCTTCTTGTTCCGCCTCATATTCTGATGGCGGCTTTTTCATGATGATGGCCAGAACGATATAAATCAGAAGCCCTGGACCACCTAATAGTGCCATTGCCACAAACAGAACACGCATGATTGTGACGTCCACTCCTAAATAGTTCCCGAGCCCCGAACAGACTCCGGCAATCATTTTATTATTCTGATCTTTATACAATTTTCGTTCCATGTCATCTTCTCCTCAACTCGTTATGATCGTTGTGGTCGGCGTAACGTCGTTCTACCTCCGTTCGCCACTTCTCCACGGCCTTCAAAATCAAGCGCTTCATTAATCGGCGTACTACCCGACTTGATTTCGATTCGGCGACCGTATAGTCCACGGTTGTCAAGAGATGCAGAGATGACAGTCGCGACATCTGTCTCGGAAATCGTCGCACCGTCCGCATCGTTCAAGTCTTCAGATGCTTCGATGGAACCTTTACTCGGTTCATCGACAATGGTCACTGGGCAAATGATCGTATAGTTCAAACCGCTATGTTCGATGTATTCGTCGGCAGCATTGTTGGCTGACAGAAAGTTAAAGAGTTCCTTTGGTGCGGCATTCGGTTGGTCCGCGCCATATGCACTGAGCAAGACGACGTGACGTACTCGTTCTTTTTTAGCAGCATCAATCGCGTTCATCGCGACGTTTCGGTCGAGCAGTTCAATTTCGGTACTCGATCCGTCTGCGCCAGCAGTCGCCGCAATGATGACTGCATCTTGTCCACTTGTCGCCTCATGAACTTTTTTCTCAAGTTCTTTCTCGACATCAACCGTCAATACGCGCGCACCCATTTTCTCGTACTCTGCTTGTAGTTCAGGATAACGAATTAAAGCGGTCACTTGATGGGTCTTCGCTAGACTTTTCAATACACGTTTCCCGATCTTTCCTGTTGCTCCAATGACTAATACTTTCATTCAAATTTCCCTCCTCAAAAGAGTAGTTCATTTGTTTAAAATTCCTCTTTCAAGTCAGAATCAAACCCTTTTCTTAAAATTATCTGACCGTTCCCCACATCGATAAATCGAGGGCATCCCGAATGGATTGCACACTCTCTTCTAACGGTTCATAGTAATAGACGTTGTTGATATAGGCATCTTGTCCTTCAACTTGCATCTTATTCACGTCTGGGTTCGAGATCATCGTCAGACCGACAGATGCCATTTGTAAGACATTCATCTCAAGACCCATTTCCTCTTTCATGAAACGATACGTTGCCGGAATCTTCGTCCAGCCCGAAGGACTAGCCAATTTTTCTGCGACGGCTGTCATAACTTCGGTTTGACGATTCGAACGGGCACCGTCCGTATCCGACTTACGGTGTCTCGCATAGGCAAGTGCCATGTCTCCATCCATTGCGTAAGAGACACCTTCTGTATACTCATACGTCTGGTTAAACCCTTTCTCACTAAACGAGTGTGTTGCCGTCACATTGACACCACCAATCAAATCAATCAATTCCATGAACGACTCAAATGTGATCACGACTTGTCCATCAACCGACGCATCGGTCAGTCCTTCAACAGCACCTACCGTACACGTTGCACCACCATAAGCAAAAGCATGGGTGATTTTATCGCCATCCCGGTCTGGCTCACATGGAATGGCCGTATACGTATCGCGTGGAATCGACACGTTTTGAACAGTACGTGAACGAGGGACAAATTCCATCAATTGTAGAGAATCTGTGCGGGACCCCGAGAGGGATTCCCCCACCCGTGCGTCACTTCCCATAATGAGGAACGTGAACGGGGAAGTCGCCACATACCCTCCGACAAGCAACATGAGAATGAGAAAAACGGCCACTTTCCCTTTCCATTTACGCTTTCGTTTATTTGTTGGTTTTGCTGTTTGATCGACTTCACGTTTTGATGGTTTTGACGGATTGGACGGTCTCGATTGCTGCGCCGCATGATTTGACTTCGGGCGAGACGTTTTGCGCTTTGGTTTTGAGAATGACAGCATTCGAGGCATCCGTTTTCGTCGGTTTTTCGATGTTCCCTGATTTGGTTTCGACGACTCTGACGATTTTTCGTTTAAGAAAGGATGCTCCGATTGAGGAGATGTTCCTTCGTGTTGTCGATTTCGTTCGGAAACTTCATTTATATTTGGTCGCTCGTTCGATGATTGCTCATCATTCAAACGAGACGCTTCACGTTCTTGTTGTTCGAGTTCGCGCTTTCTACGTTCTACACGCGATAAACGTTGATCATCTTTCATATTTTCAATCCTCAACTTTATCAATTTTTCTCTATTATCCCGAACCCGCATTGATCTGACAACGTTTCTAAGGAAAATCCGTCTTAAGCATGAGACCATATGATTGTTTCAGATGAAATCCGGGAAAGGAATATTAATTGGTGTCTGCCCAAATCAGAGATGCATACAACAAGTATGAATGAAAGGAGGAGAGCTGATGCGCATCGGAAAATTACGCATGCTGTTGGAGCAATATGGTGAGGCGACGTTACGTGATTTATTGGTCGAGATGTATCGTCATACTCCAAAAGATGTGATTGATGATCAAGACTTTGATTTTATGATCAGCCAGTTCACACGCTATAAAGAAAAAAAACATTCGGAAGAGCGTCATTCGCTCTCACAAACGATTACGTTAGCTGAACGTTTTGTCGATTCAGCATATGAACATTTATATATTCGTCCCAATCAAGTCATGTCCGACCGTGATCAAAAAAATTGGTATATCCACGCCAAAAAAATCATCCGTGATTTAGCCCACTATGCCGAAGAATATACTGAGGCACGCACGATGTATGAAGAGATGTTTTATCTTCTATCAACGTCAGCCGGAGAAGAACCTCTCTTTTCAACGAGCGACCCGTTTCGCCTATTGAAAATCTCACAAGTCACGATGCTCCAAAAACTCATCCACTACTACCAACTAGACGCACCCATTGATACCGTCTGGATTGACCGCGCTTTATATACTGCCCTCCACGTGCCAAAAGACGTGGATTCCACACGAATCGACTTACTATCAACCTTGCCGATTGAACACAGCCAAGCCAACACGAGAAAGATTCTTCACGCACGCATTCTCAAACTGTGTGAGCGGATGTTGGAAAAATCCCAGACAGAAGATACCGCACTTGAAAACTATCAAGCTCTTAAAATGTTAGAGCTCCGCCTCCTCGTCGCCGAAGGTAACTTACAAGAAGCCGAACAGAAGCTATTTTCAGAGTATATCCCTTTCTTTTCACATCGTTCCGAACCGTTCCGTGTCTACGTCGATTTCTTAGAGAGCCATGGCCATACGGATGAAACAAAACGATTAAAACGATTAGCAAAAGAAAAACGTATTCGATTTTAGATAGACAAAAAAGGGAGTCAATCGATGACATCGGTTGACTCCAATACATGATATGAACGAGGGGTGTTCATTTGAAAAGGAGGACAGAAAGTTGGTGCAGAACTTCCTTCCTACACATATAAGTATAAAGCAACGTTTGTAACCGTTACCAAACGACTTATTGCGTTTTTGTGAACGTTTTCACGTTATTCGATCGTGTTCATGATTCCTAAACCAACGACAGATAATAACACGATTAATACGAAGACATACACCATCTCATTGGGTGATTGAAATCCTTCGTGAATCTCTACCTCTTCTTCGACAATGATGTTCTCGTGAATCACTACCGGTTCTGTTTCGGCCATAACCGTCGTGGGCGCACCAATCATGAACAACATAGATACGAGAATCAGTTGATAAATATATTTCATCATAAACTCCTAATTGATTGGTTTCATTGTGATTAAGTATATCATGTCTTCGACGCACGTCACGTCTGACATTTGACGAAACTCACAGATCTATCAGCGTAACTAATCAGTTTTTCTGAATCGGATGCTTACAATCTATTTAATTTCATGTTTTTATGAAAGTTGTTGATTATTTTCATCAATCAGGTTTCATGAGAATGCCATACAATTTTAAGTAAGATAGCGCTTACAATTTAATTGTACTTATTAACTCATTCAGAAAGAAGGATTCTCCTTGAAACGAGCGCTACGCTTTGTAGAATGTAGGCAATTAGCTATGCAGGAACGCATCTCCATTCAGTCGTTATACCCCTTATCAAAGACACCCCCGCTCCTTTCCTTACCTCCTCATCAGCACGTGTACATCGCTTTAAACAAAAATAATCCATTAGCTGCTTTTGTTGCGAATGACGAGCATTTAGAAGCGTTTCAAATCATTCAACTCTCAAAGGTCTCATATATTGATCGTCATGTGTTTCGCGGGTTGCTTGACCGAATCATGTATGAACGAAGTCGAGAAACCACACACCCGATTACGTACTATCTTCAGGAAGAGGACTATCATAATCAAGATAAGCTTCGAATATATGAGACAACTGGGTTTCAAGTATTCCATCACACGAATACGTATCACTTGCCATTCATTCCTTGTGAGAAAGCATCGCATACGTACTGGACCCTCGAATTGATAGACTATTCACGAAGAGCGGATTGGCTCACTTTTCGTAATGCGCATTGTCATGTCTTGCCGGGCGCCATCCCGATGACGCATGAACAATTCGCACATGCAACTCGGCAACAAACACTGTTCTACACATTAAACTGGTGTCACCAACCAATCGGAATCATGAAAGTACGACTACATATGTATCACGTGTGCGTCCAAGAAATTCAATTAGATTGTGACGAGTCTATGTTGCAGGATGCCCTTTCCTTTCTTCAACAAAAATTTTACGATGCATTCAGATATATCGACGAGGCTCGTATTTCTACGACTAACCTGCAATCTGACTTGAATTTTGCACTTCGAAAGCAAGGTGCTCAAGTGTCGTCAGGCGGGATATATATGCTTACACAACAAGTGCTACCGGCTCCACTCTATTGATCAATAAAAAAGACGTCGATTGTATCAACTCGTTCTCACACGAAAAAGTTGTTCATTCGACGTCTTTTATTCTGCAGCAGTTGTCGACTCCATCGCCAAAGGCGGCATTTCCTTAAACAGTTCTGTCCGGAGTCCCGTGTCTCTCAAATCGAGCGATTCAATCCGATCAAATTTGATTTGGCGATCTACGACACTGAACCAATACGTGATGTTCGGTTCATCCTTGAAACGAATCGCATAATTCGATCCATTCAAATGAAAATCGACCTCGGTAGACAGCAACTCTGTCGGACCAATCTGTTTATGGGTGGTTAACCGTTCGAGCACAACTTGCTCTTCATTGATGCGATAATCGACAAACGTCGCAAGCGAGAGTCCAAACACAAATGATACTAGGGCGAACATGCCCACCAATCCCATTGTGATTTTTCCGTTCATTTCGCTGTCCCTCCCTCTCTTATTATATCGGATATGGTCGAAACGTTGTGAAGTGACATTTTGTTCAACTTTAGGCAAACTGAAGATTGAGGAGGAATGTTTATGCAAATCGATCATACCGGAATCGCCGTCCGTGATTTAGACGAAGCGATCACATTTTATACAACTGTGCTTGGTGGAGAACTGATTGACCGTTATACGAATACAGCCATTGGGGTGGAAACCGAGCTAGCTGTCATTCACATCGGTGAAGATGTCATCGAATTGTTGCGACCAACAAGTAATACGAGTCCGATTGCGCGTTTCATGAAAGCACGAGGAAAAGGCGTCCATCATATCGCATATCGTGTAGAAGATTTAGACATCGCCATCGCTACACACAAACAAAATGGCATCACTTTTTTAGAAGATACACTACGTACGACCGCAAAAGGTCGACGTTTGATCTATATGGACCCACGTCATTCAGGTGGTGTCATCACCGAGCTTTGTGATTATCCTACGCAAAAGCAGTAAGAGACGTCTCTCTTACTGCTTCAATAAAGTATCTTCTATGATTTGACGGTTCTTTTCTTTTAGACGTTCGTTATGAGAAGAGACCATTGCCGTAGCGGTCGCATTCGGGTCAATATACGTTTTGGCCCGATTCACCGCATTCGCCGCATCTTGGAATGCCCCTGCAATCAAATGGACCTTTCCTTCATGCGTCAGAATGTCACCTGCAGCATATAATCCCGGAACGGACGATTCACTCCCCGCGTTCCCTTTCACATAAAATCCATTGACCATTTCTACGTTTAATTCACTGTTTCGAAGAAGTTCTGCATCTTGTTCGTACCCATGATTGATGACGACCTCATCGACATCGACCACACTCGTTTCTCCCGTGTCAATCTGTGTTAACAGCACTTGCTGAATCGATTGCCCATCATGAGAAATCAAGTCCGTGACTTTTGACTGGGGGCAACAATCGACTCGGCTTTCTTTAATCTTCTCGACTTGCGCTTCATGACCTCCGAGCTCTTCTTTTCGGTAAACCAAAATGACTTGCTCCGCAATCGGCTCGAGCGCATTGGCCCAATCAACGGCACTATTTCCGCCACCTGAAATCAAGACCCGCTTCCCTTTGAATCGTTCTAGTGACTTGACCGTATAATGAAGGTTTGACAATTCAAATCGCTCTGCACCGCTGATTTCGACCTTGTGTGGTTTCAAAATACCGCTCCCGGTTGCGACGATCACCGTTTTGGATACGTGATGACCATTCGACGTGTCGATCCCGAATAATCCATCCTGGCGTTTTGAAATCGACTCCACTTTCTCCCCTAGGATGACTGTCGGCGAAAAGGTGAGGCCTTGTTGGACGAGTTGATCGATCAGATTTGCTCCCGTCGTCGGAAGGAGCCCCCCTACATCCCACACCATTTTTTCTGGATAAACGTGCAGCTTTCCACCTAGTTGAGGTTGAAATTCGATTATTTTTGTTTTCATGCCTCGTAATCCACTATAAAAAGCAGCATATAACCCTGCCGGACCCCCACCGATAATCGTCACGTCGAATTGTTCTTCGCCCATCGTCGTATCCTTCCCTTCTATGTAGATGATCTATTCACCTTAAAATGATAATCATTCTCATTAGATGATAACCCGTTTCTTTGTCTTTTACAAACTTTTTCCCAACACTATTCGCCTTTGGTTTTTCTTCATCGAAGGTCGGGTAAGGAAAGATGAATCAAAAGGAAGGATGTGCGCTATGGAGTGGATGGATCTTGCATTGATCATCGTGTCCTGTTTTTGGCTTGTGGAGACATGGAAATTTCGTAATCGAAAAGAGGCAACGGACGGTTCCGTCGAGCGAAAAAGCTTTTATTTCGTAGCGTCGACGATGATTGTCATGTTCTCTTTGTCTATCATCTATTCAATCTTTGTTGAGGCGCGTCCATCAATGGCTCAACGCATACTTGCTCTTTCGTTTTACATAGCGGGTGTATCATTACGGTATTGGGGAATTTTCCACCTTCGTCATCAATTCACCCGACACGTTGTCGTTCGTCCTCAAGACGAGCTCGTCAGCTCTGGCCCCTATCGTTTCTTACGGCATCCCTTATACACAGGTTTACTATTCATTACGTTAGGGTTCTCATTGTATTTTCTTCATTGGGCAGTCGCTTTGATCGGTACCGCTCTTACGGCTCTTGCGTTACTATATCGGATTCGGATTGAGGAAGGGATGCTGACCCGTCACTTCGGTCAATCGTATGTATCATGGTCAAAGTCACGCAAACGATTATTTCCGTTTATCTATTAAAAAGGAGTTCGGCGATCCCGGACTCCTTTCTGTTTTATACGGAGTAACGACTGAGCAATCGGACGACAACAATCCCTGCGATGAACGCAATGACACTGAGTCCCCACATGAGCCCCGTAGCCGGCACTCCTGGAAATACGACGGCGAGCGAACCCACTACCAATCCGATGATGACTGAAAACGTCATTCCTGGGAAATTCGCCAACAAATAGCGAATCACTTTACTACTAACAATAAAGCCGACCGCAACGCCTGCCCCAACAATTCCGATAATGAGCAAATTGAAGTTCGAGATGGCGCTGATGACTGTCGGGTAGACCCCAATCAGCAACAACACGAATGACCCGCTGATTCCAGGAAGTAACATTGCCATACTTCCTAACCACCCAGACAAGAACAAGAGGAGCGCTGTCCCAAAGGTAACGTCCGTAATGATAGACGAATCAACCGGATTGAGAAACGCCATGCTCGCTACGAGTACCGTTGCTACAATCATGGCAATCACATGAATGGGACGAATCGATGCACGTGACTTAAACTCTACAAAAAGTAACGGAATGATCCCTAAAATCAATCCGATAAAGAAGAATTGTGTCGGCGCATAATATTCGAGCAACAAATACTCGATAATTCGACTTAAGGCGATGATGGCTGTTCCCATCCCAATCGCTAGCGGGATTAAGAAACCAATATACTTTTTCCAATATCGGCTGAATACACCGCTGATTGCTTCAATCAATTGATCATAGATGCCCAAAATAACTGCGATGGTACCTCCACTTACACCAGGAATCAAATCACTCGTTCCCATGGCCATTCCCCGCCAAATATTCTTCCACTCCATAATGTATCTCCTTTACATATATCTTTCCTCAAGCACTTAGTATAGTCGAGAACGAGCGTTTGCGCATCCGCTTTTAGACCGAGAAAGGAGTCGAGCGTGTCTCTTTTTTCATATAGTCAAAACGAGATCCCGAAATCATAATTTCCTTTTCTTTGTGGAATCCGAGTCGCGTATACAAACGATGAGCCGCTTGATTGTCTTGATCCACGTTCAAGGTGACGGCCGGGACACCACGTTCTGCCGCGACAGTACAGATCTGTTCAATCAACTTCGTTCCGATACCACGACCACCATACGCCTCTAGTACAGCGAGTGAATCGATGTATTGAACGAACCCCTCCGTCTCAACATCTAATTCCACTTTGCTCCCATGCGCTTTTAACCATTCCCGAATCGGGCGATCTAATGCTTCCGCCTCGTCCCCTCGATACGAAATGATCATTCCCGCCACTTCCCCTTCTACATCGGCGACCCATATATTTTCGTGGCTTAAACGATTCTTCGGTTTTTCCACCCACATCGCCAATCGCTCTAATACTTCATCGGTATTCGTTGACCCCGTCAACGTATACGCGATGTCATGAATCGCCTGATACATGAGCGGTGCGATTTGTGTACAATCTTGCTTCGTTGCTTGTCGAATGTTCATCATTGATCCCTCCATCACCTAGTCTAGCATAGGCAAACACCTCGATTGTTTGTCCACGCCCGTTTTGTGGCATGATATAGAGAGAAAGGGGCGAAATAAAATGAAAGCAATCATTACTGGAATGAACGGCACGGTAGCACCGGTTGTTGCCGAAGCATTACAGCGTCATGGCATTGAGGGGATTGCATGGAATCGTGAGCAAGTGTCCACGACAGACGAGCAGGAGATGCGACAATTCATTGAAAGCATCCGCCCGGACTATTTTTTACATATCGGTATGGGACCGGTTGAATGGGCCGAGACGCTCGCTCGTTTATGTGGGGAGATGAAGATTCCGTTCTTGTTCACGAGTACAGTGTCGATTTTTTCAGATGATGTGACTGGACCGATTTCACCGGACACGGCGCCAGATGCTGAAGATGACTACGGAAAGTATAAACGTGACTGCGAACGAGCCATCGTTCGTGTCAACCCGGGTGCTCAGATTGTTCGTCTTGGATGGCAGATTGGGGATGAAGCCGGATCGAACAATATGATGGACTATTTTACGAACGAGATGAAACAACGAGGGGTCATACAAGCGAGTGAGCATTGGTATCCATCTTGCTCATTTTTACCGGATACAGCGGAAGCTTTATTCGAAATCTTGACGAAACGCGGACCCGGCATCTATCAGCTAAACGGGAATGCGAACTATTCGCTTTATGACATTGCCGTCGGACTAAAAGAGCTTCATGACGCCGATTGGCAGATTGAATGCACGGATGAACCGAAACGGGATAATCGAATGATTGACCCTTCCGTCCCAATTCGTCCGATTTCAAAGCGTCTCAATTTACAAACGAAATAAACCGCACTCCATACTAAACGCCTACTCCATCAAGAGTAGGCGTTTACTTATTCGATTCATTTTACATCAGTCAAACGCAGTTTACTTTTCGGTAGACTCGGCATATCAACGAAGCTATAACTCAAATCTTGAGGAGGAACGGTATACGAGAACTCCTCCGTAAACAATTCAATGACTTGTTCTAGAATCGCAATCGTCACATGCTCCCCTGCACAACGATGTCCAAAATCTACATCTCCTCCTCCTTGCGGGATAAAATTGAACGGACTCTCCTTCCAGTCCATAAAGCGAGCAGGATTAAATTGATCGGGTTCAGCCCAAATCGCAGAGTCGTGATTCGTTCCATAAAGATCAAGGAGCGTCAGTGTTCCTTCGGTAAACGTATATCCGTCCCATTCAAAATTTGTTTTGACTCGAGCTGCCGCAACAGGAAAGAACGGATAGAAACGTCTCACTTCTTGGACAAAGGCCGTTTTCGAAAACTGTCCTTGCTTTACTTGTTCTCTTTCTTTAGGGAATTGATGAAGCGCTAGAACCGTAAAAAGAACGTAGACCGAGATGGCAACAGTCGGTCGCAAAATGTTTAACACTTCGACAGCCACTACTTCTTCAGGCAACAACTCACCAGATTCATCTCGATGCCACGCGAACTCATAAAGTGCCGTCTGTTTATTCGGTAATAATCGATTTGACCGTACTTCTTTGACCATCTGTCGAATCCACGCCTCGGCCGAACTTCTTGCCTTCCGCCCTTGCAAATAAGTTGGACCTAACGAAGTACCCGATTCAAATAACAATCTCATTTCATCGGTCCGCTTCGCTACTTCATCTCGCGCAAGTGGAACTCCCGCCCACTCACAGACGGCTTTCATCAATACCTGTTGTGCCTCGTCATATAAAACGATTTCTTCTCCAGCATGTCGGATTTTTTTCCATTCACGGTCCGTCAATCGAAGCAGACGATCGATGTTTTCCTTCGTCATCAATGACATGAACATACGTTTTCGGTGCGTATGTGCCGTTCCATTCAATGTTTGCACCCCATCTTCCCCGAATAGGGTTTTGAGAAGACGTTTCGGCGCGGCATCCTGACGTGTAAATTTGTCCGCATCATAGAACAAGGCAGCAGCGTCCTCTCCTCCGAGACAAATCACGCGTTCTCCGAGCAAACGCGTTTCAAAAATATTCGACTGAAAACTTTTACGTCGATTCGCCACAAACAAATATCCTTCCCGTAGAAAATCGACACTATGGTCGAGCCCTTCTTGCTTTGGAATGACTTTCCCCATCCTACTCACCCTTTCTCTTTTTTCGAACTATAAAGGATGTTCCCCCGTTGTTAGCGAACAAACCTAATATCGAAAGGAGCGAGTGACATGCTACCGTTCTTACTGACATTACGCCGGATTGTCCGCGGAATTTGGCGCGGTCTCCGCGACCCCGAGTTTCAAGTGTTATTTAGCCTTGCCTTTCTTACCGTTCTGTCCGGTACGCTTTTTTACACACGGTTCGAGGCGATGCGTTGGTTGGACGCACTTTACTTCAGCGTCATCACATTGACGACCATCGGATATGGTGACTTCGCCCCACAGACAGATATCGGCAAAATTTTTACAATCGGATATGTGTTAACGGGGGTCGGCATTATGGTCGGTTTCATCACAAAAGTATTTGACCACTTACAAAAAGCACGACTCGATGAATTAGAAGCGAAACAAAAGACGCCACCCTCTGATTCATGAGGATGGCGTCGATGCGTTTAGGATACTTTTCGATTCTCAATTTCAAGCTGTTGATTGAATCGTTTCGTTTCGGCAATGACAACGCCCGACAAGAACAAGAGACCAATCAAGTTCGGAATGGCCATCAAACCGTTGAAGACATCGGATAGCGCCCATACCAAATTCAAGTTTGTCGTCATGGCACCGAGTCCAGCGACGAGCACGAAGGCAATCCGATACGGAAGAATCGACTTTTGCCCAAACAAGTAATGGATGGACCGTTCGCCGTAATACGACCAACCGAGAACGGTCGAGTAAGCGAATAGGACGAGACCGATCGTGACAATGTAGCCACCTGCCGGACCGAGGAACAGTTCGAATGTGGCTGAAGTCAATTCGACTCCTTCTAGTCCTGTCCCGATTTGACCACCCATGACGAGTGTCAACCCTGTCACCGAACAGACGACAAGCGTGTCCAAGAAGACTTGTGTCATCGAGACGAGCGCTTGACGACCCGGCATATCTGTTTTCGCTGCCGCTGCAGCAATCGGAGCGGAACCGAGACCTGCCTCGTTCGAGAAGACACCACGCGCGACACCATATCGAATGGCCGCTCCGATGGCTCCCCCACCGATTGCTTCCGCACTGAACGTACTGCTAAAGATGAGTGCGAACGCATCTGGAATAAGCGAGTAGTTCATAATCATGATCAAGAGACCGCTACCTAAGTAGAAGGCAATCATGACCGGGACGAAGTAGCTGACCACTTTCCCGATCGAACGTACGCCTCCAAGGATGACCGCGCCTGTAAAAATCATGATGAGAATTCCTGATATGTAGAGTGGTACATCGAATGTCGTTTTGAGCGCGAGCGCGACAGAGTTCGTCTGGACCCCATTTCCAATCCCGAACGCCGCAATCGAGGCAAATGCCGCAAACGCTACGGCTAACCAACGTTGATTCAATCCTCGTTCCAGATAATACATCGGTCCACCAGCCATCTGACCGCGTTCATCGGTGACCCGATACTTAACAGCTAGAACGGCCTCCGCATATTTCGTTGCCATCCCAAAGAATCCGGACACCCACATCCATACGATGGCTCCTGGTCCTCCTAATACAACTGCTGTCGACACCCCGACGATATTCCCCGTACCGACGGTCGCCGCAAGCGCGGTCATGAGCGCCTGGAAGTGACTGATATCCCCTTTTGAGGATTGATCCTGATTTTTTGAAAACGCCAACTTCAATGCATACGGTAATTTGGTAATTTGAATACCACCTAGACGCACCGTCAAGTAAATGCCTGTCCCCACAAGCAAAATTAAAAGCGGTGGTCCCCATACAAAATTGGATGCCGTACTCACCCATTCACTAAATGATTGCCCCATACAAAGTATCCCCTTTCCCCGAAAAATAGTGTACATCCCTATTTTTTCAGAATACTTAGAACAATGCGAAAGTATTGTGCTAAAACAACTGTTCGAAACGTACTTCTGTATACAAACAGCGAGACGAACTTAATCGTCTCGCTGTGATTCAGGCTTCTCTCGTTGTAAAGGCGCTTTCCAATCAAATGTATCCGGGACGTAATCGAGCCCGCCCGGATGAAACGGTTGACAACGGATGAGCCGGCGAGCGGTTAAATAACTGCCTTTGACGGCTCCATGTTTCTCAATCGCTTCGATTCCGTAGTGTGAACAACTCGGATAAAACCGGCATGTCGGCGGCTTTAATGGTGAGATAAAACGTTGATAACCTTGAATCCCTTTTACTAGTACACGTTTCACGCGATTTCGCCTCACTCTGTTGAATTAGTGCCATCATAGCGCGATTTGAAACGTTTGTCATGTGCACCGCTCCATATGTCAAATCGTTTTCCATCTCTTAACAAATGAGCAAGATGGGCGATATTCGACAGCAGGTTTGTTATGATAGTCAACATAACTATTGACCGAATCGAATAGAAGAGGTGACGAATGATGAAACAATTACTAATGGTCGGTGCAGGATCAATGAGTGAAGCGCTCGTTCGAGGGTGGATCGACTCAGGAATCGAACCGACACAAATTACCATGACGAACCGAAGTGATCGGGAACGCTTGAACTTCCTACAAGATGAACTCGGCGTACACATCGTCGAAGAAGAAAATGTGAACGACTATGACATCGTCGTACTAGCGATGCAACCGGACGGCGTCATTCCGTATGTGGAATCAAAAGAGTGGAAGACCCCACTACTTGTATCGGTTGCGGCACATATCGAACCGAGCCAATTAGAAGAAGCTTCAGGACTTCCTGCCGTATGCGCCATGCCGAACACGCCTGTCGCATATCGGAGCGGGATGACAGGCTTATGGTTCGGTCCTGAAACAGATGAGACCGATCGCGCGAAAGCAACTGCCCTCTTTGAACGTGTCGGTCGAACGGCCATCACGGATGCGAAGACGATGTCTGCATTTATGGCAGCCGCAGGTTGTAGCCCAGCTTTCTTCTATGAAATCGTCGGGGCGATGACTCCGGTCTTGACCGATGTCGGATACGACGAAGCGACGGCTCGTCAAATTGTGGCTCAGGCGATGAAAGGCTCTGCAGAGTTACTGTCACATGAAACACGTGAGACGAATGAACTCATTGCTGACGTCGCTGCTCCAGGCGGACCGACCGACCGTGGTGTCGGCGTATTACGCGACCGCAACCTTGCCGATGTGATGTCTTCAGCCTTACGCGAAAGTGCCAAAGAAGATCATGAAACAATTGAGAAACCATAAAAATGGACGGAAGCCACGCTTCCGCCCATTTTTTTATGTCATCATATGTATAACCGACACAATGAGTGCCACTACTAAAATCCCTGGCAATAAGTTCGCCACACGAATTTTTGTGATTCCGACCAAATTCAAGCCAATCGCCACGATCATCACACCACCGGTCGCAGTCATCTCTAAAATAAAGCTGTCCATGAGCGACTCCGGAATGAACTTCATGATTTGAATGGCGAGTAGTGCAATCCCACCTTGATACAATAACACCGGAACGGCCGAAAACATGACCCCGATGCCGAGCGTCGAACTCAACACGAGGGCTGTAAATCCATCAATCAACCCTTTCGTATACAGGACGTCATGGTCGCCACGTAATCCACTATCGAGCGCCCCAATGATTGCCATCGCGCCGATGACGAAGATGAGCGTTGCCGTAACGAACCCTTCCGCTACACTCGATTGACTTCCAAGACGCCGTTCCAGCCGATAGCCGATTTCATTTAATACTTCATCTAGCTTCCACCATTCCCCGAGCGCAGACCCGACGACAAGACTTCCGATGACAATCAAAAAGTTTTCACTTTTCATCCCCATTTGAATGCCGAGCAAGATGACCGCAAGCCCGATTGCTGCCGTCACCGTCTCTTTCATACGCTCTGGAATGCGGTGAAATAAGAGACCTAACAATGCTCCGATGACGATTAGTCCGGCATTGACGAGGGTTCCTGTTAGCACCATTTTGCATTCCCCGTTTCATTATGTATTGAAAGGAATATACCAATTGCTTTCGCGCCATGTCAATATACAAAAAAAGAGCCACTTCTCGCAAGAAGTGGCTTCGCGGAAACCCATGTTCCGGTGGGTTTCTCGAGGGTTTGGCACCCAAGTGATTCTGACTGGGCTCGAACCAGCGACCTCTACCCTGTCAAGGTAGCGCTCTCCCAGCTGAGCTACAGAATCAGGTCGTGTCCTCTCTTAAGGACACTATTAATATATCAAGAAACTATTAAGTTGGCAACAACTTTTTAAAAGTTTTTTGTACTTTTTTTAACGCGTCATTTGTTGGCGATCAATATGCCGGCAGAGGCGTTCCAAATCACCTGCATAAACGGAGACGAGCATGTTCTGATATAAGGTGTCACGGTCCCAATGAAGACCATTCGCTTTAGCCACACGCTGAGACGGAACGTTTTCTGGATGAATGAGTGAAATGATTTCCTTCTCTCCTTCAGTGAAGGCATACTGCATCAATCGCGCGGCCGCTTCACGTCCGTAACCCATATGCCAATGCTTCGGTGACAACCAATAGCCGACTTCTAGCTCGAGTTTACCGTCTAACTCATGAAGCAACGTACCTGCATGACCAATCGGTTCATCACTTTCAAACGTCATCAGCTTCAATAGCCCTGTCTGGCGTCCCGTTTCATAGCGGGCCAATTGACGTTCGAACCATTCGATTGTTTGTTCGTCTGTATACGGTCTCCCATCCGGACTGATGAAGCGCATCACCCGAGGATCTTGGAGAAGCGACTTAACAAAATAGAAATCAGAGATCGTGTACGGTTCAAACCGCAAACGTTCGGACTGCAACTCGACAAGATGCATCGTTTTCCGCCCCTTTCTTCCATCTCATAATCTGAATTATTCAATTCCCGTTTTCAGCTTGTTTCAATCCTTTACGATACAACTTTTAAACCGACCACACTGCCGATAATCATCATTAGATAAAAGATGCGCCAGCGGCTTTTAGACTCATTTAAATAGAGCATGCCTAGAATGACGCCACCTGCCGCTCCGATTCCGACCCAGATGGAGTAAGCCAAGCTTAACGGAATGTCTTCAAGCGACTTCGATAGCCAATAAAAACTGAGCGCGAACGACAAAATCGATAAGATTGACCATTTTAAAATTTGATACCCTTTCGATTTCCCCATAAAGAAAACGGCTGTCATCTCAGCAATCCCTGCACCGATCAAATATACCCAACTCATGCTTCTTCTCCTCCTGTCACTTGTTTCAACCCGATGATTCCGATGATCAACGTCGTCACAAGTAAAAGTTTCCAGCCGCTGAGCGCCTCGTCAAAAAGAAGAGCACCGACAATCACCGTTCCAACCGCTCCGATTCCCGTGAAGACGGCATATCCTGTACCTGCAGGTAAAACCCGGAATGCCTTAGCTAGTAAGCCAAAACTGACAACCAAGAGTACAATCGTCCATAACGTCGGACCAAGAACGGTAAACCCTTCAGACAATTTCATCGTCGTTGCCCAAATGATTTCAAGCAATCCTGCGAACAAAAGAGAAATCCAGGCGACTTTTTCCTTATCCATTCCAACCCACACCTTTCTTGAAGATTCGGAAAGCGGCTTGTTGTCGCATCTCCCGCTCATCTTCAAATGTAAATAGAGACAATAAGGCACCATCTAGAAAGCAATAGTACGCAGCATAGAGCTCATCGAGTGGTTGCGATGGTAAGTCTCCACGTTCCATCGCGAGACGAAACTGTTCTTTTTCAAACCGCTTTAACTCCGTCTCTACCTTTCCGATGACTTCTTCAATATAGTCTCGAAATTCTGGGGGTGGTACGAGGAGCATCCGTTTCGTCAACATCCACGTCTCGTGATCGCTAAAGAATGACGTGAGCATCCGAACGATCGACTCAATCCGTTCTAAAGGTGGTCGATCTTTAGTATCCTCACATGTCTGTTGCCATGCTTCTTCGTAACGATTCGCCATATCGGTCACGACTTGCTTAAACAATTGTTCTTTCCCATCGATGTGAGCATACAAAGAAGCCTTTCGGATGCCAACGTCTTCGGCAACCGCCGCAAGTGATAATCCTTCATATCCTTCACGGGCAAACCGTGTCCGAGCGGATTGCATAATTTTCTCTTTTGTATTCACGCGTCTCACTCTCCTTCCTCCTCACCTTACCTAACGAACGGTAGGTAGTCAAGATTTGTGTTTGTCTTTTCGCTCATGATTCTCCACAATACAAGGTGAAAGAGGTGATGAAGAATGATTGATCAATTGAACGTATCGATTCCAACGGAGAAGGTCCGTGGTCAAAAACGGATCGTCCGCGTGTTTCGACCAGACTGGGTCAATGCCGACACCCCACTTCCTGTCCTTTATATGCATGATGGGCAAAATGTATTCTCAGGAAGCACGGCTACATATGGAGAAGGATGGGAAATTGACCGCTGCATCGATACACTCCAGCTTCCACTTATGGTCGTCGCCATTGCAAGTGCTCCGAACTGGTTAGATCGTTATGACGAATATTCATATGAAGAAGATGAGATGTTATATCGCCGTATCGGACCGGAACTTGCGAAAACGCGCCCAACCCTTGGTGGTCAAGGTCGTTTGTATGCAGAATGGCTTATGAACGACTTAAAACCACGAATCGACAAGGAGTATGCGACAGATCCAGAAGATGTCGGCGTCATGGGGAGCTCGATGGGAGGTGTCATCTCTTTATATATGATGGCAACCTACCCTTCCATCAAAAGAGTCGGATCCCTCTCCACCGCAGCATGGGCGAATCTGGATCCATTGATCCAGGCTATTCAGCAAACCGATATCTTTGGAAAACTGTATATGGACATCGGAACGAATGAAGAGAGCGGACCAATCACAGCGAAGGATTACTTGTTCACGAATGCAAAACTGATTGAAGCCATCGCTAAAAAGGGTATCGCTTTCCGATATGAAGTGGAACCGGATGCGATTCATCACGAATCAGCTTGGCGCCGCCGTTTGCCTCACGCCCTTCGTTATTTGTATGACGTCACATGAAAAGAGCGAATTCCGATTTCGGAATTCGCTCTTTCGTTTAGATGACCCAGTTGCCGTCACGCATGATTGCTTCGCGCGTGCCGTCTTCCCGTTCACCATCGATATTCATTTCAGCTGACCCAATCATGAAGTCAACGTGTGTCATCGAGTCATTCGCGCCGTTCGCCGCGAGTTCTTCTTGCGACATCGAAGGACCACCTTCGAGACATGTCGAGTAGGCACGACCTAATGCCAAGTGGCATGATGCATTCTCGTCAAACAACGTGTTGTAGAAGAGAAGACCTGAGTTTGAGATTGGCGAATCATCTGGAACGAGCGCCACTTCACCGATGCGGCGTGCTCCCTCATCCATGTTCAATAACTCATCAAGAGCCGCTTGTCCTTTTTTCGCTTCTGCCTTGACGACTTTCCCACCTTCAAACCAAAGCGTGAACTCGTCAATCAAGTTCCCGCTGTAGCTGAGTGGCTTCGTGCTCGACACGTGACCTTCCACAGAATCTTTATCCGCGAGCGTGAACACTTCTTCTGTCGGCATGTTCGCGATAAAGTCGATGCCATCGACGTTTGGACCGCCACCGCCAAGGAAGACGTGCTTTTTCGGAAGCCCGATTGTAAGTTCAGTGCCTGGTGCTTGGTAGTGCAACTTCGCGTACTTCTTCTCTGTCAGCAACTTCGCGCGGCTACGGAGTGATTGATCATGTGTATCCCATGCCGCGACCACATCTTCTTGATCCATACGTGTTGCTGCGAAAATCGCTTGCCATAAAGCTGCGACCGCATCTTCACGCCCCGGGAATACTTTTTCAGCCCACGCTTCTGACGCACCTGCAACGATTGACCAACTCACGTTGTCACTCATCACATATTGACGCCATTTCGCAAGTGCTTGTCCGGCTGCACGGTTCGCATCCGAGATGCGTGACGATTCGACACCATTCAAGGCATCTGGGTCATCACTGACGATGGACAAGAATGCCGTCTTCTCTTCAGCCAATTGTTCAAAGCGAGCCTTTAGCCAATCTGGAAACTCTTTGAACGAGTCTGCTGGTGCATCGAAATAACGAATCTTCGATGTCTCCTCATCGCTCCAATTGACGAATACTTGTTTCGCACCTGCCGCATACGCAGCTTTCACCACGTGACGGACAAGTGGTGCCTGACTGATATCGGCACGTACCTCTAGCTGTTGACCTGGTTGAATATTGACACCTTTTTTCACAGCTAGCTCTGCATAGCGTGCGAAATCTGCCTCTGTCGGCATAGAAATCATAGACATATGTATCGTTCCTCCTTTTCAGTTATCTTTATTTTCTTAAATTTCAGGAAAAGTTGCAACCGATGCGCAAAAACGGGCATATTAGTAGATGAAGAATGAAGGAGGAATCTACTATGGCAGATTGGAAATCAACCTACACACACTTTTTGAAACAAGCGAAAGAAGATATCCACGACCGAGAACAACTCGGCGACCTACTCGTCCAAGGTGAACGCGCCCTCGCAAAAGTGACCGTAGACGTGGCATCCAATGAAATCAGCAATATCGAGCGCGAAGAAGAACTGACGCTCTACTTCCAAATGAAACAAATGCTGAATATGTTGCGCGCGCTATACAATGATCAATTTGAAATGCAACCTGACAAACAAGAAGAGCTTGTCGCGGCAATTCTATATTTCGTCTCACCGTTCGATGCGATTCCGGATGATGTACCGCTCGGACTATTCGATGATGCTCAGGTGATCGATTATGTACATGAACAATTAGCGAGTGATATCGACCGATTCCATAACGAATTGTGACTTGAAATGATGAACGAGTAGCAGTACGCTAGCAGAAGACTTACCAAAAGGAGGCGTAAGGCCTAGCCATTATCTATGTATGCTAAATCTCGAAAACGGGTTGCCCTTGAAACGGTACTGTTCATCATTGCCGGGACAATCCTTCAGTCTGTCTTTGTCAGTTTACTGCTCAAACCTAATGAAATCGGTTCGGGAGGAATCGTCGGAATCACGTTGATTACGAACGAACTATTCGGAACGCCAATCGGGATGACGCAGCTCGTGCTCAATATCCCACTCTTCATCTTAGGGTTAAAATACTTGGGACGTCGCTTTATTTTGATGACGGGAATTGTTGTCGTGCTCTCTTCTATCTTAATCGATAGTTTACCTGTCCTTATTCCGCCGACTCCACTTGACGATCCGCTCGTCGCTTCCGTATTCAGCGGAATCGTTTCGGGTCTCGGACTTGCTCTCCTCTTATTCGCAGGCGCTTCTACCGGCGGTCTCGATATTTTAGGGAAAGTCATTTATATGAACAACCGAAATTTGTCGTTACCTAAAATCTTTTTGACACAAGATATCATCGTTTATGTAATGGTCTTCATCGTCTTTGACATTAAAGCGGTCATGTATGCCCTTGTGTTAAGCTTTGTCCGGTCACGCACGTTACTCACGATTCACAAGTTCTTCTCCGCTCAAAAGCAATGTTTCATCATTTGTCAGAAGGCGGATGAAATCAACTTGGTCATTAAGCAGAACTTAAAACGTGGCGTCACCATCATGGATGCGACAGGCGGATATTCGAACGATTCGAAAAAAATGCTGTACGTCGTCGTCCAGAACAATGAAATCCCTCGACTTCGTCAGATTGTTTCCGAGATTGACTCTGAGGCATTTGTCACCGTATCAGAAATCGATTCCATCGTAGGGAACTTCAAAGAACACTCGTATACACTCTAATATTTACCTGTTCGACAACAATCTCGTATTGTTGTCGATTTTTTTGTGTAATCTTCGGTCACCTGTTCCGATAATAAATAAGAGACCCCTATATATAAAGAAGGAGGTGCATGAGTTGTCAGTTCACTCGTTGCGCCAATACGTTCCGGCGATTCTCATCGGAACGTTTTTGACCGGACTTTTATTGTTATTTTTGACCCCTCATGATCTGCGAAACAGCACGTTGCTCATCTATTATCTCGTCATTTCAGGAGCAGCCATCTTATTTAGTGGAGTAGCAATTTTTAAACATAGAGGGATGAGAAGATTTATTCATGTTTTGATTACTGCGGGAAATGTGTGCTTCGCACTTTATTTACTAATGCACTATGATTCGACAGGTGCGAATACTCAATACCTCTTGTTTTTACAAAATTTCTTTTACTTAATCATGGCTCTGATTGTCATTACTCAATCCATTGAGATTCGCACGTTGAAATTACGTACGTTTGACTTGTTCGCCTTATTTAGTTTCTTTGTGATTGGTGCACTACATATCTGGTTTTATTCCACACAAGACGTGTCACTCGTATCTCAGTTGAGTGGCTTTGAAGAGCAGATGCTCCTGATCAGCCTGTACATGATGCTATCCTTCTTGTATTTAAATCGCGTCGTCTCGGCTGGACAGCAATTCCGGATTCTTGTACTCGTCGGAATTTTAAGCTTCACGGTCGCCTCAATCGCGAACACACTCTTTGTGTTTTCAGGCATCACACATGAACTAGTTCATCTCGTTCAAGTCAGTAGTATCCTTATGATTTCCATCAGTTATTGGGTCGAGGATATATCGGAAGACGCCCTTGCTTACGATTCCATTTTGGATTACATTCTGTACAGTATCGTCGTCATGCTATTTTTACTCGCTTCAGACCGCCTTCTCGGTACGTCTGTAACCGATTCGATGATTGCGAATGCCGTGCTCCTCTTGCTCATTCGCCAGTTCGTCGTCTCAAAACAGAACGCGCTCATCAGCCATCGTCTTCATTCTGTCAATACAGATTTAGAAGTGGCCGTGTCGACAAAGGCGCATGAACTCGAGATTCGTGAACAGCAATACCGCTCGCTCTTCGCCTATCATTCAGAACCAATTTTCTTATTCGATTTGCACGGCGAAGTGTTGTCGGTCAATGAGGCAGGAAGTTCGATTCTTGGATTGACGACGGACAAGTTACTCGGGTCAAATATCCTCGACATCATCGAATCGAAAGATCGTGCACCGTATACGATTATTCTTCAAGAGTTATCAAACGGTCGACCGAGAACGATTGATGTACGGATTATGACCGAAGATGGCGAGACACGTGTTTGGCAACTCGTCAATGTTCCGATGATCATCGACGGGGAAGTCGAAGGTATTTACGCTATCGCGAAAGACATCACACAAATGATCGAGCAGCAAGAACAAATTTTATACCAAGCCAAATTCGATAGTCTGACAGGACTTCACAACCGTTACGCGCTACAAGAGCAAATTGAACGTTTGATCGAAGAAGGTCGCACGTTCACGCTCATGTTCTCTGACTTAGACGGCTTCAAAGAAATTAACGACCAGTTTGGCCATCATATGGGAGACGAGCTTCTGCAGCATATCGGAAAACGACTGCGGACCGCACTCCTTCCAAACGAATATGCCGGACGTCTCGGTGGTGATGAATTTATTGTCGTCGCCGAGCACGGTGATGATGAAATGTTGACAGAACGCTTACGGCGTCTCGTCTATCGCCCACCTTATTATATGGCTGGAACACTGGTTGAAGTGCATGCCTCGATTGGAATCGTCCGCTTCCCAGAGCATGGTAAAAAATTGAAACACTTGCTCTCGAACGCCGATCTCGCCATGTATCGCGCAAAAGACAAAGGTCGTGACGAAACCGTCATGTTCGAACCAGAATTGCGGGAAGACAAGGAAGAACGGAAAGTATTGATGGAAGGACTTGATACCGCACTTGAAAAAGGAGAGATTTCACTTTTCCTCCAACCTCAAGTCGATGCGTCTACGAAGGCAGTGATTGGAGCGGAGGCGCTCATGCGTTGGCAACATAACGGGACGTTCATTCCCCCGAGTCAATTCATTCCGATTGCTGAAGAAACCGGTCATATCCACGATTTAGGTCGCTGGATGATTCATGAGACGTTCCAACTGATTCACGTATTCGAACAAGGGGATATTCATTTGCCGAAGCTTTCGGTCAACTTGTCCGTTCGGCAATTGTTTGATGAGCATTTAATTGATTATTTGAATACGTTGTTCGAGCGATTCCCAATTGATCCGTCCCGACTCAATTTTGAATTAACCGAAACGGTCGCCGCTCACCATTCCGATCGCGTCTTGAATCGAATCTTAGAATTAAAGTCGCTCGGTATCAAACTTTCGATTGACGATTTTGGGACAGGTTATAGTTCGCTGGCCTATCTCGTTCGTTACCCAATCGATGAATTGAAAATCCCTCGTGAATTCACGATGCAACTTGAAGAGAATCGTGAATATCAGATGGTCACGACGACCATCGTCGCCATGGCACGACAACTTGGTATGGCACTCGTCGCCGAAGGTGTAGAAACTGAATATCAAGAGACGTTCCTTCGTAAAATTGGATGTGACTCCATGCAAGGCTATCGTTATGCAAAGCCGATGCCACTTGATGAGTTCGTCATTTATTACATGAAACACGCAACGCCCTGAACCGAATGATGTATCGGTTCAAGGCGTTTTTTCATTTCATCTCATATACTTTGACTTCACCAGGTTTTAAATCGACATGGAGATTCCATTGTTCATCAAACGCATGTTCCGCATATGGCCACGAAGTTGGTGAATAGACCATCTCCGCAAAACGACTAGCGTTCCAATTTCGGCGACGTACACCATCAAGGGAAACCACGCCTCGTAACGACTCCCACATATTTGTGTTCGCTACAACAAGCAACGTATCGTTCGTCTCTGGACGTAACCAAGCGAATCCGATAAACGGTGCGAACGGTTCGTTTAAAATAAGTGGTTCAAAATGGTTCGGGTCAACGAGTACATCGAGCCAACGGCGACGAATCTCTGCTACTTGATGCATCACTTCGATCATTTCATCTCGCTCTGGATGGTCCCAATGGAACTGATACGCATCAAAGAACGCGAGTTTTCCGAAATACGGATCTGTCGGGAAGAGTTGGTACGCTTCTTCGGGACGGCAATCGAGCCCGGTGTTCATCGGCTGCGTTTCATATAACTCAAGTCCAGAGTTTGTCATCGGGACACCATTCGGCATAAAACCGTTCAAGACTGTCAACAACCGACTTGCCTGTCGTCCCCCTTCTCGCGTCGCAAGGCGACGTGTATCCGCGGTTTCCCCTGCCGCGAACACCGGAAGTGGTAAAAAGCGTGAGTCGTATAAGAATTGATGCGTCTCATGTGTCTCGAATCGAGGTTCTTTATAAAAACCATATCCGATGATCATGTTATAACCGGCATCTTTCGCCGCCCAAGCTCCTGCTTCAATCAATTCTTCCGCAATAAAGCTAAAGTTCGAATCGAGTGAACGTGGTTTTGCTAGAATGCGCTGTGCCAAATCGACAGGAAGTGCATGTCCCATATCAATTCGTGCGCCATCAATGCCATATTCGCGTTGATAGTGTGGAATGATATCAGCGAGCATCTCCCAGAGTGGTTCGTTGATGACATTTCCTCGGAATTGATTGGACTTGATTGAATCAAACAGAATATACGGAGCGATATTCGCATCGTTCACATAAGGTGCCGCCGCAAGCGGATGGTCTAAGAAGAGACGGAAGTAAGTCACGTCCGACCAAGGTGGTTGTGGATCGTTGATACAGTCTGAAAAGGCAGGCGCTGTCGTCAATCCGAACTCTCGTTCAATCGTTGCGAGGACGTTTTCTTCTGGATGTTCGATCAAGAAAGCACGTACCCGTTCCCATTTTTCAGCATCAAGTAAGTTCGGAGCCATCGAGAACCGTCTTAAGTGTTGCCAGACATCTTCTGAGTTGTACACCATTGGTAAGAAAGCAAATTCTGGTTTTACATTCTCTCCAATCCCCGGCACAGATGGTGGATGATAATAATCGACTTCGGCCAGCGGAATCCAGTAGAACCACTCCGGATTTTCAAGAATGAGTCGGTTGTCTCGTGCACACGTCCGAGGGATGACATCGATGACGACACGAATCCCTACCATGTGACAAGCTTCCACAAATGCAGAAAACTCTTCTTCAACAGTCATCGCATCACCTGTCAACGTTTCCTTTAACTCTTCATCAATGGCAAAGAAATCTTGAACGGCATAAGGAGAGCCAAATTCACCTTTCTTGTTTTTATGGCTATGCTGAGAAATCGGTAACAGGAACAAGGTATCAATCCCCATATAAAGGAGATGTGGAATGAGTGCAAGCGTTTTCACAAATGTGCCTGTGTCTTTCATCCCTAGTGAGTTCTGCATCTCCACATAACCCGATCCATCATGATCCCAGGAAGTCGATGTACGAACTTGCATCGAATAGACTGAGGCACGCTTAATCCAATCGCCACCCGTCTGTAAATGACCATCTGCACTCGCGATGGACGTATGATATGCTCGATTTTCTACCGCATATGGAAGAATCGCTTTCTCTATTGTTTCTACTAAAAAATCATACGGATTTACACGCTCGACCCCGTCACGAATCGGTTCAGAAGGAAAACGCATGCGATTCCATAGACTCGGAATCTCGTAAGTAAGGTTCGTACGCTGATCTTGTAACACCTGGTACAACTTGTGTAATGATGAATTCTCTGACATATTGACTCTCCTTAAGCTTCTAATGGTCTTCTGTTGTATAAAGTTCTTACACTAATTGATTATACATTTACCCGTTTTTTCCTTTTCCAAAAAAATATTTTCTGTCGATTTTTCCAAAATCATGTACGATGGAGTAGAAAGGAGGGTCACGATGTCACAACGAAAGTGGATTTTACTATGGATCAGTCTATCCGTGCTATCTATCTCGATCATCGGTATTTTTATTTTTCAATTGAGAGAGACGAATGAGCGGCTAGAAATCATACAAGATGAACAACTCGGCTCTTATGAGGCAATTGAAGATATCATGTATTATAATATTGAACGCGCAAACGCGATTCGTGGTTTACTCGCCTACGAAGATCGACATTTTTTAGAGATGTACTATAGCATGTCTCGGCAAGCTAGGGCATTGAAACAGTCCGTCATCGATGACCCGGACACACCGAGTTCCGTCCTCGATTTACTCGAGCGAGATGCCATATGGGAAAAAGAAGCCGATCGTGTACTTGTCATCTATGAAGAAGGTGACCTTGTTAAAGCAACAGCAGTAGCCGAGACGATGACGCAACTGCGACAGACCATCCTAGAAGATTTACGGTCGCTTAAACAGATGCAGTATAAAGATATTCAGAAAGAGTTGATTGCAGCAGAAAATCAAGTCTCATTCTTAACTCAAGTACTGTTTACCATCACATTCTTATTGATTGCAATCATCGTCATACTTACCTTTTTACTAGTGCGCATTAAACCTGAACATGAAACGATCGAATAGAAAAAGGAGTGTTTCAGACTGATGCTGAAACACTCCTTTTGTCATGATGACGTCATTCGTAATAATCTCGTCGCATTCGCAATAGCAAGCAGTGCCACACCGACGTCCGCGAAGACAGCTTCCCACATCGTAGCAATTCCGAATAACCCTAAAACCAAAACGAGCGCTTTCGTTCCGAACGCAAAGAAAATATTTTGCCAGACGACACGTTTTGTCTGCTTCCCGAGCTTGATGGCTCGGACCACATCGTTCGGGTCGTCATGCATCAAGACAACATCCGCTGCCGTGACCGCTGTATCACTTCCAACTCCCCCCATAACAAGCCCGACATCGGCTCGTGCTAACGCTGCCGCATCGTTCATTCCATCTCCGACAAATGCAACTTTTTGGGAGGCGGTCATCTGTTCAATCGCTTCTACTTTTTCGTGCGGAAGCAATTCGCCTCGCACCTCATCTAGTCCGAGTCGTTCGCCGATTGCTGTAGCGACTTCGCGGCGGTCTCCCGATAACATCACCGTCCGGTATCCGGCTTCCTTCAACGCTTGGATTGCAGGATACGCATCCGGCTTCAACGTATCCATTAATTCGATTCGCCCTAGCCAACGATTGTTTTTCATCACGTGAACACTTGTCCCAATCGAGGTATCCTCAATCGATTGACCTAAATACCTCATATACCGAGCACTACCCACGTAAATGTGATCATCGCCATCATGGGCATGAAGACCATATCCGGGCTCTTCTTGAATCGATTCGAACGGCTGAACATCTCCGACTCGATTGACGATGGCTCGCGCGAGCGGATGATTAGATGCTCGTTCGACGCGAGCGGCAAGGTGCAACAATTCTTCAGCGTGCACCCCTTCCGTTGTCACAACGTTCGTCACTTCAAATCGCCCTGTCGTCAACGTTCCTGTCTTATCAAAGACGACAGTGTCCACTTCTGTTAACGTGTCTAAATATTCTCCACCTTTTACAAGAACACCTTGTTTAGAGCCCGCTCCAATCCCACCGAAATAACCTAAGGGAATTGAAATGACGAGCGCACACGGACAACTAATGACGAGGAAAATGAGCGCACGGTAAACCCACTCTGACAAGTCTCCCACAAATAGCGGTGGGACAAATGCGACGAGTGTCGCCATAACGACAACGAAAGGTGTATAGACTTTCGCCAATCGGGTAATCATCTGTTCTGTCTTCGCCTTTTTCCCGTTCGCCTCTTCTACGAGGGCAATCATCTTTTGAAGGCTCGATTCGGCGGCGAGCTTCGTCGTCCGGATGACGAGTCGTCCCTCCAAATTGATCATCCCCGCCAACACCTCTTCACCTGCTCTCACTTGACGAGGAACCGCCTCACCTGTCAATGAAGCTGTATCGAGTGAACTCGCACCTCTGAATACAACCCCATCCATCGGAACGAGTTCTCCGGCACGGACAATCAGGTGTGAACCGACCGCTACATCTTCTGGCAATCGCTCGACTTCTTCCTCACCAATTAGTACACGAGCGAGCGTTGGTCTCATATTTAACAAAGATTGTATCGACTTCCGCGAAGCGCGCACCGCACGCCCTTGCACGTATTCTCCAAGTTGATAAAACAACATGACTGCAACGGCTTCCGGATATTCGGCAATCGCGAATGCCCCGATGGTCGCGATGGTCATTAAGAACTTTTCGTCAAACCATTCCCTGTGCCATACATTTCGGACGGCACCATATACGACATCATATCCAGCTAGCCCATACGCTACGATGTAGCCCGGAATGGAATCCATCCAAAGGGCAATTGAAAATATGAGGGCAGCCGCAAGGAATCGCCAAAGGACCGTATCTCGTTGTTCGGTTTGATCTTCCTCTGTTTTGATAAACTTCGCACCCGGTTCGATTCGTTTCATCGTCTGCTCGATTGACTCGAGCATCGCTTTGCGTTCAGAGACATCAATCCATTCAATCACCATTCGACTCGTCGCGAAATCAATTTGACAAGATGCCACTTCTTCGCGCTTTGTAACATCCCGCTCGATTTTCGCTGCACAGTTCGTGCAAGTGATTCCAGACACAGGTAACACGTCTCGATTCCTCATCTCGTTCCCCCTAACATTCAAACGTTCATTTGAATATATCGTATCGCGAAATGAAATTCATGACAATAGGAAAAAATGACCGAATCCTAAAAGGATCGGTCATTGGATTCAAACATCTTTCTGTTCTTCGCTATGGGCCAGCGCAATTTCAACAAGCTGTCTGACATGTTCGTCGTCTAATGAATAATACACGACTTTCCCCTCTTTGCGATATTTCACCAGCCCTTGTTCGAGTAACGTCCGTAAATGATGGGATGCGGTCGCATTTGAATGACCGATGACGGCGGCAACATCACAAACGCAAAGTTCATGTTCGAGCGTCAGGACATACAGTACTTTCAAACGAGTCGGGTCAGCGAACGCTTTAAACAACCGGCTGACACGCGGGGCATCCAATTGTGCCAAGGCAGTTTGTAGCGTTGGTACGTCTTCTGATTGGATCCCAATCGTCTCACATTGGGGCACTTTCATATTTTTCACCTCGTCTTTTATGTGTATATAGTGTAGCAAAAATTCATCGATATATCTGTTATATATTATAGTTGACTTATACACTTCTGTTATAATACAATCATGACAACAACCTAAACTGTCAGACAATTTACCGAAGGAGGCATTTTCATATGAATGAATGGGCGAGCCGACTCGAATCATCTGTCGAGTTTTATCAAAAATTACCGGATAAGACATGTCAGGAATGCGGGAACCATATGGACGAACAGTGCGAATCATACGAAACGACATGTGCTTCATGCACAGAAAAGCTTCAACACGCAGAATAAACACAACACCCCTTCGACGAAGGGGTGTTGTGTTATTACATCGACCAACCGATGTAAGCCGCAATGAGTCCGAACAGATAGGTCGCAAGCAAATAGAGGCCGAATCGAACCCAGTCTTTTGTCGCAAACCGCATCAATTCCAGTTTTAAAGTCGAGAACGTCGTAAACGATCCAAAAAATCCGATGCCTAAAAAGAGGATGAGCGATTGGTAATCGGTGTGCGCGTACAAGTACCCGAGACCAAATGACCCTGTCACGTTGACGAACAACGTCGCCCAAGGAAAAGTTGAATCAAACCACTTTTTCATGACCTGACCGATTGCGAAGCGGAGAATCGAACCGATAAAGGCACCAGCTGCAATCCAGATAAGCGTCATTTCACTTCACCTCTTGTCGACGTTTTTGTTCCAATGTGATAACCAAACCAGGAACTCCATAAACCGAGTGTGATGCTGAGGAATACATATGTAACAGCGAGAAGTACATGATCATGTTCAACTAATTGAATCGTTTCTACACTAAACGTGGAAAACGTGGTAAATGATCCAATCATTCCGGTTCCGATAATCGTGACGATTTGAGGAGAAGGTTTTCCCCTTTGAAGGAATCGATGCGTCAGCCATCCTAACAGAAAGCTTCCAATTAAATTGATGAGGAGTGTCGCGACTGGAAACGGGCTCGTTCCGAAAGAAGCGACTAGTAATCCAAGTCCGTACCTTGCCAACGCTCCAACTGCACCTGCTAACCCAACGTATACGTACAGCATCTCATGCCCTCCTCCACGAAAAAGACACCTGCAACATGCAGGTGTCCATTCAACTGAAGCTATTATACCAAGCTGTCGCTGTTTACGAAATAGCTGCCGGAGCAAGAACTGCTTCGATTGCTTCAAACGCTTGATCGAGTTCTTCTTTCGTGATGACGAGAGGTGGAGCCAATCGAATGACTGTCTCATGCGTTTCTTTGCAGAGAAGTCCACGTTCTTTAAGTGCCTCACAATATGGACGAGCTGCTTCCGTCAATTCGATGCCGATGAATAATCCGCGTCCACGGACGTCGCGAATCATCGGATTATCGATTGATTTCAAACGTTCCATGAAATACGTCCCTAACTCTAACGAACGCTCGACAAGTTTCTCTTCTTCCAACACTTCGAGCGCTGCGACTGAGACCGCAGAAGCGAGCGGGTTTCCACCAAATGTTGAGCCGTGTGATCCTGGATTAAATACAGAGAGAATCTCTTGATCCGCGGCAACGCATGAGATCGGGAAGACACCGCCTCCAAGTGCTTTTCCGAGAATGTACATATCCGGTGTGACATCTTCCCACTCGATGGCAAACCATTTTCCTGAACGACCGAGCCCAGACTGAATTTCATCAGCGACGAACAGGACGTTGTGTTGTTGACAGAGTTCAGATGCACGTTTCAAGTAACCTTCTGGTGGAATGATGATTCCTGCCTCACCTTGAATCGGTTCCACGATAAACGCTGCTGTATTCTCTGTGATTGCCGCTTCAAATGCATCGATATCGCCATACGGTACGACTTTGAATCCTGGCAATAATGGTCCGAACCCACGTTGGTACTCTGCTTCAGTCGACATCGACACAGCAGCCATCGTCCGTCCATGGAAGTTTCCTGTACATACGATGATTTCAGCTTGACCTGGAATCCCTTTCACTTCATATGCCCAACGACGAGCAGTTTTTACTGCCGTCTCTACGGCTTCTGCGCCCGTGTTCATCGGCAACACCATTTGTTTCTTTGTAAGCGTTACCACTTTGTCGTAAAAACGTCCGAGTTGATCGTTGTAAAAGGCACGTGACGTCAACGTAATCTTATCCGCCTGATCTTTGAGCGCTTGAATGATTTTCGGATGGCAGTGTCCCTGGTTGACTGCAGAGTATGCACTTAACATATCCATGTAGCGATTCCCCTCAGGATCGGTTACCCAAATCCCTTTCGCCTCCGAAATAACGATCGGTAGTGGATGATAGTTGTGCGCCCCGAATTTTTCTGTCAGCTCAATCACATCATGTGTTTTTGACATATTGCTTCCCCCTTATTCAAAACTATCTTACCCTTTCAGTATATGATGTCCCTCTTTCTTTTGACAATGGCGAACTTAAGCATTCCTTGAATTGGCAAAATCAGGTACACTGACAGTAGAATATGCATTTAGCATGACAGATTGGAGGAAATGATGTGGCTTCATTGCATGATTTATCGATTGACCAATTCATCGATGCTTTATCTGTACCATGTTGTTATATTTCTCAGGATGGTATGGTTCTGTTATGGAATACACATGCCGAAGTGTTATTCGGCTGGGAACGTGAAGAAGTCCTCCATCAACCGCTTCCTGTCGTTCGGCAGTTGGAACATGCTTTAGAGACGTGGACACCGCTTCTCCTTCAATATCCATTTTCAACGACGGAGATGACGCCGTTTCAACATAAAGATGGGTCCGTCATCTACGCGACCGCATACTTGCAATCTTTTTCACTCGAAGGGATTAATGGCTATTTCCTCGCCTTCCTTCCGAAAGGGTTTGGACCGCTCATTAGCACAGAGCAGTTCAATTTGCTTCATCATTTTCAAGAAATGATCAAGCAATCGACCCATTACTTGGCGACGAACGCAAAAGGGGAAATCGTCGATATCAATCCATCTTTATGTCGTTTACTCGATGCAACGGAGCAGCAACTAATCGGACGAAACTGGTTCGAGCTCATTCATGACGCAAGTGACCAGAACAGGATTTCACGTGATGTCTTAAAGTCCTTGGCGACAAATCGCATCTGGAACGGAGAAATGCCGATATCTTGCAAAGAGCATAACCAAGAACCGTGCTGGCTTAATTTGACCGTCGTGCCGATTGTTAGTGAAAAAAATGATGTGATTCAGTATACGGCGTTTGGATTCGATGTTTCAGAAAAGAAACGTCTCGAAAAAGAAGTTCGATTCCTTGCTTATCAAAACGAATTAACAGGACTCTACAATAAAAAAGGATTCTTACGTCAATACGATTCAATCCTTCAACAAATCGATGAGCGAGAAGGACTTCTCCACATCGCTTTATTCGATATCGATCGCTTCAAAATCATCAACGAATCGTTCGGATCTCGCGTCGGGAATGAGCTCCTCGTCCAAATCAAGGAGCGCGCACTCCACCTCATCCCGGAATCCGCTTTATTGTTCCATCCGACGGGCGGACTATTCGGTGTCATGTATTTTGAAGAGTCTAAAGAAGAAGTGTTCCAATCACTCCGTCATCTGCAACACGAATTACAACGCCCATTCCGAATCTACCATCACTCGATCATGGTATCGATTTCAGTCGGCTGTGTGTTTTATCCATCTTCTGCGAGTTCACTCGAAGAACTGTATACGCGCGCCGAAAGTGCGCTCTTCAAAGGAAAACAGATTGGGGTCGGTACGATTCAATTCGTGACAAAAGATATGGATGCCGCTTTCTCAAGACAAATTCATATCGAAAAAGCCTTATATCGCGCGCTAGAAGAAAAACATTTTTATCTTGAGTATCAGCCGAAGTATGAGTTGGCGACAGACCGTCTCATCGGCTTTGAAGCGCTCCTTCGTTGGCACCACGAGGAGTTGGGACAAATCCCACCTTCCGAGTTCATTCCGCTCGCGGAAGAGATGGCACTCATCGTCCCGATCAACAACTGGGTCATTTTAGAGGCGACAAAACAATTGAAGACATGGAAAGCTGAATTTGACCAGCCTCTCTCGATGGCGATCAACATTTCACCAAACCAGTTCCGAAGCGACAGTTTCTTGAATACGCTTCGAAACATTAAGCAACAACTACAACTTGACCCGACAGATATCATATTAGAAATTACAGAAAGTTTGGTCATGCAACAAACCGATGAAATCATTGAACGCATGGAGCAGATCAAGCGACTGAATTACCGCCTGTCGATTGACGATTTTGGAACGGGCTTCTCATCCTTGCAGTATTTAAAGTCATTCCCAGTCGATGAACTTAAGATTGATAAAGTATTTCTCGACGATTGGATGACATCTAAATCCCATTTGTTAGACGTCATCGTCCATCTCGGGAAGAGCTTGAGTCTTCATGTTGTGGCCGAAGGGGTCGAAGACGAAGAAATGCTTCAACACTTAAAGTCTACCGCATGTGATTCATTCCAAGGTTACCTGTATGCAAGACCTGGTTCTCCAGAGGCAATCGAACAATTACTCCGGTCATCAAAAAACTCACCGAACGCATGAAGCGTCGGTGAGTTTTCTTATAATGCAATCGATGATGTCCAAAGGCCATATACGCCATACGTGGCACATAACAAAATAATGACGGCAATGATTGACTGCGTGCGTGTTAAGAACGGGTGTCCCTGTTCCCGTTCTGCCAACAGAAAGACAAATACACCAGGTGCGTAAAGAATCATCGCAATCAGGACGTATTCGATTCCTGAGGCATACAGTAGCCATGTGGCATATATCGAGGCGATGGCAGAGATGACCATCATCCGTAACGATGCCGTCCGCTTCGCTTCCATCCATCCATAAACTGCCGAGAAAAGATATGGAACGAGCGCTGCGATCCCGGCGATACTCGACAAGACAAGGTACGTCTGCTCCGAGAATAATGCAACAGCTGTGACGATTTGCGTAAACACCTGTGTGATCAATAATGCGTTCACTGGCGTGTCGTTTGCGTTCAGTCGATTGAACACTTTCGGGAAGACACCATCTCGACTAGCGACATATGAAATTTCTGTCGCTAAAATCGTCCATCCAAGCAATGCGCCTGTCAATGAGATGAGCAACCCGATATTAATCAGTGTCGCACCGAACGGTCCGACGACCGCTTCTAACACATAGGCCATCGATGGTTCTGGTAACGCCGCGAGTTGTTCTTGCGTCATGACACCGAACGAGAAAATCGAAATCATCATATAAATCAACAATGTGCCGATCAATCCGATCACTGTTGCTCGACCTACATCTTTTTTCTGACGCGCGCGCGAGGATAAGACGACTGCCCCTTCAATACCGACGAACGCCCATAATGTCACGAGCATCGTAGACTTCACTTGAGGGAAAACATTTGCCCAAACAAATCCCGACTCGCCCCAAAAGTCGACCCGGAACGTATCAATCTGAAACGCGAAGAGAATGAGCACGATGAACAAAAAAATCGGAACGAGCTTCGCGATTGTCGTGACGATGTTTAACAGTGCCGCCTCCCGCATTCCACGGGAAATGAGCCAAAATAATCCCCACACCAAAATTGCACTGACGAACAAACGGAACAATCGATGTTCTGCCGAGAATACAGGGAAAAAGTATGCCAACGTGCTAAAAATCAACGTGATGTTTGCCACCGTGCCAATCCATGCTGACATCCAGTAACCCCATCCACTGTTAAATCCGACAAATTTACCGAACCCTTCCCGTGCATAGGCGTAAATGCCACCTTCTAATTCAGGACGCGTGTCCGCTAAAAACTGAAAGACAAAGGCAAGCATGATCATCCCGATCCCCGTAATTCCCCATCCGATTAAAACAGGTCCTACGCCTGCCCCTTGTGCCATAGCACCCGGGAGATTAAAAGCACCTCCACCAATCATTGTCCCGACGACCATGGCCGCGAGACCGAAAAAGCCGATTCCGGCTGAATGTTGTTTCAAATTAACGCCTCCATCAATCTACAATCTAATCGAATAACTATACAAAGATACTGTATAATCATTCGTCGATTTTTCTATTCTACTTCCTAAAGGGATTGATGGATAGGTAATCTAAATAAGTTTATATTTTCGAATAATTTGAAAAATTCCATTGCATATTCATCCCAGATGTAGTTTAATTACAACATATTCTAAATTATCAGAATTTTCGGGAGGTTGTATAATGCGTAACAAAAAATGGCTAGCTTTATCGGGGGTCGCATTATTAGCGACGGCAGCTTGTAGTACAGGAGATGACTCATCAAGTTCGGAGAATTCATCTTCAAGCGATGCTAAAAAAGAAATCACAATGGTATCTGCGACAGATTTGCCACAGCTCGATCCGACGCTTACGACGGACTCGACATCGATTATCGTGACGAACAACGTGTTCGAAGGCTTATATCGTCTAGACGAGAACAACCAACCGACACCAGGAATTGCCGAAGATGTCGAAGTATCCGAGGATGGTCTTACATACACGTTCAAACTACGTGACGCGAACTGGTCAGACGGCTCACCGATCACAGCTGAAGACTTTGTGTACTCTTGGAAACGCGCACTCAATCCGGAAACAGGCGCAGAGTATGCGTATATCCTTCAAGACTTAAAAAATGCAAACAAAATTCTTGCAGGCGAAGCGTCTCTTGACGATCTCGGTGCGAAAGCAATCGACGAGAAGACACTTGAAGTTCAGTTGGAAGCACCAGCACCATATTTCTTAGGATTAACTGGTTTCCCAACATACATGCCACAAAAACAAGAGTACGTCGAAGAACAGGGCGAAGAATTCGCGACTTCTGTCGACAAAACGCTCTATAACGGTCCTTACGTATTGAGCGAATGGCAAGACAATGCAGGATGGGTCTATAAGAAAAACCCAGAGTATTGGGATGCTGAAAACGTGAAGATGGATACGATCAACGTCAAAGTCGTAAAAGACGTATCGACAGGTGTCAACTTGTTCGAGTCTGGTGAAGCGGACTACACGCTTCTCTCATCTGAATTCGTTCCACAATTTGAAGACAGCGATGAATTTAAGACGCGTGCCGATGCACGGATCAACTTCCTTCGTTTCAACCAAAAGAACGAGGCGCTTCAAAACGTCAACATCCGTGAGGCACTCGCCAAAGGATTTGACAAGCAAAGCGTGACGGATGTCATCTTGACGGACGGTTCACAACCAGCGAACTTCATCGTGGCGAAAGATTTTACATTCACAGAAGACGGCGCTGATTTCCGTGAGAAGCATCCAGACCTCCTCAGCTACAATGTTGATGAAGCGAAAGCCGCTTGGGAGAAAGGTCTTGAAGAGCTAGGAGTCGAAACAATCGAGCTCGAGTTCCTCTCACGTGATGAAGAAGCGTTCAAGAAAGTCAACGAGTTCATCAAAGGTGAACTCGAGAAAAACTTGCCTGGTTTGACGCTTAACATCAAACAGCAACCGTTCAAAAACTTCCTTGACCTTGAAGGAAAAGGTGAGTATGACGTTTCTGCTGCTGGTTGGGGCCCTGACTATCAGGATCCAATGACATACCTCGACATGTGGGTCACAGACGGACCATTCAACCGTATGGAGTACTCAAACGACGAGTATGATCAATTGATCCAATCAGCGAAGAAAGAAGCCGATCAGATGAAGCGTTGGGAAACGATGCAAGAAGCTGAACGTATCCTTCTTGAAGAAGACTTCGCAATCGCTCCGATTTACCAAAAAGGTGAGGCATACTTAGAGCGTTCAAACATCGAGAACATGTACCGTCACCCGTTCGGTGCCGATGCGAGCTTCAAGTGGCTTGACGTCAAATAATGAGAAAACATCCTTGATTCCATCTGGGTCAAGGGTGTTTTTCTGTCGTGAAAGGGGCTTCTATCTAATGAAGAGTTGGACACTATGGTTCACCTTATTAGCTGTCACCATCTGCATCATGAATGTCTCTGGATTGGATGACTTGAACATCTTATTGTTTTTGATTTCGCCTCCATTTTGGTTGCTCGAGACACCTTGGTTTTCTTCGCACGTCATTCATCCGACCGTACTTCCGAAATGGACGCTTTATGTTCTGACAATCTCTTTTTTGTTCATATTCGGGGTACTACTCGATTATCTTGTACGTTCAAGGAAAGCCGTATACAAAAAATGACTTCCATCAAATCGATGGAAGTCATTTTCGTGTATTAAGCCTCACGCTTCGCGCGGAGTTCTGCAGGTACTTTCCCACGTTTTGAAATCACTTCTGCGATTCCAACCAATACGATAAACGAAATCAATGCCGCGAAGAATCCGATCCAAATCGACGCTGTAATCCCGAGCACCAAGTAACCGATCGCCGAGACGACCGCTGCAAGAATAGCGTACGGCAATTGTGTCACCACGTGGTCGATATGGTGTGAGCCCGCTCCTGTTGAGCTGAGAATCGTTGTATCTGAAATTGGTGAACAGTGGTCACCGAACACCGCGCCGGCCAATACAGCCGCAAGTGACGCGAGAAGGAGTTCTGGTTCGACTGCCATGATCAAGTCTGCCCCGATCGGAAGCATCAAACCAAACGTTCCCCAGCTCGTCCCTGTCGAGAATGCCATGATTCCAGCAATCAAGAAGAGAAGAAGTGGCAAGTACGAAGCGGCAATCGTATCCGTGACGAAGCTCGCCAAGTATTCACCTGTCTTCATATCACTGATGACTGCAATGATTGTCCAAGCAAACAAGAGGATGAGGACGGCTGGCCACATCGCGCGGACGCCTTCCCATGCCGCTTTTCCATAGTCACGCGCCGGGATTTTACGACCGACAAGAAGAAGGAGTGCGACAATCAAGCTGATGACGACACCTGCGACGAGTGAACGCGTCACATCTGTCGATTCAAACGCCCCAATCAATGAGAAGTCCTGGCCGTCTGCTGCAAGTGCTTGTCCACCTGTGTAGAGCATCGCCGAAACAGTCGCAATGATAAGTGTGATGATCGGAACAATCAAGTCGCGAACTTTTCCACCTTCGTGTTCATGCAAATCTTCGCTCATTCCCATTGGCTTCCCTTTTGCTGAATCATACAATTCACCTTGTAGGGCACGAAGTTCATGCGTACGCATCGGTCCGATGGCAAGTCCAGTGAAAGCCACATACGCTGTCAACAAGAGTGCGAAGACGGCATAGAAGTTCATCGGAATGATTTGAATGAACGCAGAGAATGATGAGTAGCTATCAATCGAATATTTTGTCAAAATTCCAGCGATGATGGCGATGATGTACGCACCCCAACTTGAAAGCGGGCTAATGACACAGACAGGTGCTGCTGTTGAGTCAATCGTGTACGCAAGTTTCGCGCGTGAGATGTTTTTACGGTCTGTGAGTGGACGACTGATGTTCCCGACCGCCAAACTGTTAAAGTAGTCATCGATAAAGATCAAAATACCAAGACCAAACGATACGAGACGTGCACCGCGTGCCGTCTTAACGTTCGCAGCAGCCCATTCACCGAATGCGCGTGCGCCACCCGACGTTTGAATGATTGACGACAAAATGCCGAGAAGGAGCAAGAACGCAATCAACAAGACGTTCCATTCGTTAATGGCTCCATCCGACCAGAATAAGGCGATAATGTTCGACCACAAGTATTGAATCGAATCAAGTGGATTGAAACTATGCAAGAGAAGTACCCCTGCGATAATCCCGACACCGAGTGATGGGATGACCTTTCTTGTTGTGATTGCCATAATAATTGCGAGTAATGCCGGTACGAGTGAAAGTACCGAAGTTGAATAATCTACCATGCTGAATTCCTCCTTTTTTATTAGGATGAGGCCCCCCTATGCTTAAAAAAACGCAAAGCGAGGGCATCGGCAACAAAGCCGACACCCTCGCTGGATGTTCCGTCTTTCTTAGCCGACTTGGAGCGCTCCATACGTAAATATGTATGGCAGTCCGACGGGTGTTTCCCGTCAGCCCAGCACAACCCCACGGACATGGTGTTGCACTTCGGCGATCCTGCCTTTTTGTAGTCCTCATCGTTGTCATCCTCCGACTACTTACTCATCAGCATCGCACCTCTACCTCATCGATAGCACGAATATTCATTTAAAGTTACGTCTAAATTATCACAAGTTGACGTCACATATCAATAGTTTTTTTCATCACGAATGATTCGCTTCAATACAGCAAGCGCTTCTTGGTCATTCGTCTCTACTGCTTTAAAGAAATCGTTGAAGAAGTGGTATAACACGAATCGGTCAGCGTGAGACTTCGTCTGTTCTTTAATCGTAGAAAAGATGAGTCGCCGTAAACGGCGTTTCGTCTGCGTTTCTTCTGGCAGTTCTTCGCATCGGTCCTTGAAAGCACGATATACAGAATTGATCAATTCCTCATGTTCATCATACGACCGATTGTAAGCAACTTGTTCCATCTGTAATATCCCCCCTTTCAAATTTGACCCGATGAAACTTGTCGTAACTATACCAACTTCCTGTCAGTCATTCAATCGTTATCGACCGTTCTTAACAAAAATCATACGTTAGACCGAGTCAATCGTTGATGAATGAGAAAGTGGTCACGTCGAACAATCCCATGTCGGTCAATTTCAAATCCGGAATGACCGGTAAGGCAAGGAATGACATCGTCAAGTATGGGTTAAAGTGACGGTGTGCACCGACAACGTCGAGCGCATCATTTAACTGTTCGAGAATATCTGCCACTTCACGGTAAGGACGTTTCGTCATGAGACCACCGATTTCAAGCGGTAACACGGCGAGCACCTCACCTTCCGATACGGCAACGACCCCTCCACCTACTTTTTCAAGCGTTCTCGCTGCGAGTAACATATCCTCTGGGCTGACTCCAGCGATAACCAAGTTGTGGCTGTCATGGGCTACAGTAGCTGCAAGTGCACCTCGTTTTAACCCGAATCCTGTGACAGGAGCTAGCGCCATGTGACCTGTCCCATGATGACGTTCGATGACGGCGAGCGTGGCGATATCCTGAGATAAATCTGCCCCTGATGCATCTGGTTGGAACGAGAGACGTTGTCGTTTCGTCAACAAGCTGTTCGGAAGCACTTGAATGACATCCACTTCCTCGTCGCTCGGAGCAATTCGAAACGAGTCGGCTGTCAATTCAGGTAATTCGAGCTCACCTTTCATCGGCTTCGGTACTTCAATCCCATCAGCGTCAAATGTCGCATTCCCCGCTTCGGCGACGAGCGTACCGTTGACATACACTTGCTTGATTTTTACCGATTCGACGTCTGACAAGATAACGAAGTTTGCTTTCTTCCCAGGTGCGATGGCCCCGATCTCTTTTAATCCATAGGCTTCTGCAGCGTGTAAACTCGCCATCGCATAGGCCGTTTCTGGCTTGACGCCTTGCTTGATCGCTGTGCGAATGTTGTAGTCAATCCCACCTTCTGCGACCAAGTCATCCAAATGCTTATCGTCTGTACAGAAAAGGAAACGATGGGCATTGCTTTCTGTCACGGCCAAACTGACCTTCTCCACATTTCGTGCAACGGAACCTTCTCGAATTTGAACGTAAAATCCACGTCGTACCCGTTCAATCGCCTCTTCTGCCGTCGTACATTCATGGTCCGTCATGATTCCTGCTGAGCGATATACATTCAATTGATCAGGATTGAGACCCGAAGCATGGCCATCCACGACTTTGCCCGCTTGTTCCGTCTGTGCAATCTTTTGAAGCATATCCTCGCTTCCTGCTTCGACAGAAGGATAGTCCATGACTTCACCTAATCCATGCACACCAGGGTCTCCTAAAAACGGTGCCAAGTCTTCTGCGTATAACTTTGCACCTGCATGTTCGAATGATGTCGCCGGCACACAGCTCGGTAACATCATGCGGACATCGAGTGGGAGCCCTTTCGCATCCGCTAACATATATTCAATCCCAAGCGCCCCGTTCACGTTCGCAATCTCATGCGGGTCCGCAATGACCGTCGTGACCCCGAGGGGCAAGACCGCTTTCGCAAACTCATGAGGTGGGACCATCGACGACTCGATATGGACGTGCGAATCGATAAAGGACGGGGCAAGCGTCCAAGTCGGGTCATGATATTCGACCTCTCCCTCATATCCTTCCCCAATAGCCACGATAAACCCGGCATCGATGGCGACGTCCGTACGAATCGTCTCACGACTGTACACGTCAATCACAGCGACGTCTTTAAAGACGACGGCCGCTTTCTTTTTCTTTGCGGCGATGTCAATCAAATGTTGTTTCTCCATCTTTTGATCTCCTTATTCAACGTATTTTAACTATCTTACCAAGAATATTCTTTTCGTTGCAATTTCTTTTTCAAGTTGTGCGACAATGATAGCATATCGATCTGAAAGGGGTTACAACGATGCAATACAAACTAGGAGAACTGACACCACATGTCGATTCGACGACTTATCTTGCACCAGGATCACATGTCATTGGCGATGTGACAATCGGGGCACACTCAGGAGTATGGTTCAACACCGTCATCCGTGGAGACGAGGGTCCGATTCGAATCGGTTCTTATGTCAATATTCAGGATGGTTCGATGATTCATCAATATGAGGGTTCACCGACCATTATCCATGACCGTGTCTCGATTGGTCATATGGCGATGATTCACGGGTGCGAGATTGAAGAGGATTGCTTGATCGGGATGCACGCTACCGTGCTCGATGGTGCAAAAATCGGGAAAGGGTCATTCGTGGCTGCGGGTGCGCTTGTGACACCGAATATGCAAATCCCTGAAGGGGTAATGGTGATGGGCGTACCAGCAAAAGTCGTCCGTCCTCTGAACGACGAAGACCGCTTCATCATGGAGAGAACGGTTAAGAAGTATGCGAAACGTGCTGAGCAGTACAAACAGTCGTGCGTACCTGTAAGCGAAACACACAGTTTGTGAAAGCGTTTACAAGATTCATAAAATGTTAACGTTTCTCTCGAATTTTCTACACAGTTCCTTTGTATACTAATGGTGTAGCCAAGCTGACGTATTGAAAGGAGCCCACTCTATGTATCCGAACCACGATCAACTCATGTTAGACCTGTACGCCTCATCGATTAATCCAAGTTATGGCCTTCATATCGATGATTCTTTCGATGACACGCTCCATGGTGCACATCGTGAGGTTTGGGAACGTATGCATTTGGATAATAGTAGAGAAGAAGATTCTAAAAATGGAGGAACGGCTGGATGATTCCCACACCTGTGATTCAAGATTGGCTCGCAACTAAATTAAAACGATAACGGATTTATATAGACAGCGAGCGAAGGATTCTCCCTTCGCTCGCTTTTTTATTCGAAAATGGTCAAGTGTGCATCAATTGGCTGTCGTGCTTTCGGTGCAGGGATATCTGCTGTGTCATATTTCCCGATTTGCAGAAGACCGATAAACGTCTCCCCTTCCGCCCCAATCATTTCTTTCAAACGCGCATCGTCAAATAGTTCACCCGTACGCCAGACCATTCCGATCTCACGTTCACTAAATAAGAGTTGAACATTTTGAATAAATGTCGCCGTCGCGAGCAACGCGTCACGATTCCCTTTTTCCGTCTCAAATCGCTTTGCCGTCACATACATACACGTTGCTGCATTCAGGATGCGTCCTGTCACTTTTTCACGCTGTCCTTCTGACGCCTCCGAAAAGGCTGGCTCGAGCGCATCGAGTAACACTTGTTTGCCATCCCCGTTGAACACATACACGTTCCAGGGCTCGACTTTATTATGAAACGGTGCGTGGTGTGCCGATTGCAACACCTCGTAAAGCACCTTCGTATCGATCGGTTCTTCTTTGAACATCCGAACGGTGCGTCTTTCTTCAATTAGCTGTTGTGCTACTGTCTTTGTCATGACCGTCACTTCCCCTTTTTTTCTCTTCTCTATCATAATTGAAAAACGTTCTCATTTCAAAATCAAAAAAGACTACAGATTGCTCTGTAGCCTTAAATCGATTGACCAATGACCTCGCATGCCACCAGGTCTTCAAACGTTTGGCGACGTACGACGAGGCGATGATGTCCATCTTTGACGAACACAACGGCAGGACGAAGCATTTGGTTATAGTTGCTCGCCATCGAGAAGTTATACGCTCCCGTTGCTTTGACGAGTAGCAAATCACCCGGTGTGACAGGAGGGATCAAAGAGCGGTTCGAGATGATATCTCCCGACTCGCAACACGCTCCGACAATTTTTGCCTCGAGCGTCTTCTCTTCATTCATCCGAGTCGCTGCCACGACTTCATATTCTGCGTCATATAGCGCCGGACGAATGTTATCTGTCATCCCCCCATCGACGGACACAAACGTGCGTACACCACTCACTTCTTTGACGGTTCCCACCTCATAAAGCGTGGCGCCTGCATTGGCGACGAGCCAACGACCCGGTTCAATCCCGATTTTTGGAAGTGGCAATTCACGTGCCTCGACTTCCTCGACCAACGTCTCCATCACACGCTCCATCGTTTGTGCGAAGTCGAGACGCTCGTCTTCATCCAAGTAAGCGACACCGAAGCCACCACCAATGTTTAACACATCCGTCGTATAGCCGGTCTCCTGACGAATCGTATCCATGAAGCGCACCATCGTCTTCACCGTGTTGATGAAGAGGGTCGGATCTTGAATTTGAGAACCGACGTGACAGTGAATGCCCTTCAACTGTAAATGTTCCGCTTCCAACGTCGCACGAACAGCATCTAAATACGTGTCGTCATGCGTCGGGAAACCAAATTTTGTATCAACCCCACCCGTTTGAATCGCCGCATGGGCACCTCCAACGACTTGAGGCACGATGCGGAGAAGAACATCGACTTCACGATTATATTCAGCCGCAAGTCCTGACAAGAGGCTGATTTCACGCATGTTGTCGATGGTAAAGTGTGTAATCCCCTGTTCGAGTGCGAACGTGATATCCAAGATCGTTTTGTTCGACCCGTGGACGTGAATGCGCTCTGCCGGTACACCGGCATGCAGTGCCACGTACATCTCACCCCTTGAGACGACGTCGACACTTAAACCTGACGCCATTACTTTTTCATACACGGCCGCAATCGATAACGCTTTTGACGCGTATAACGCATACGTGTTCGGATACTTGTCTAGGAACGCATCCTGGACAATCCCGAGGCGACGCTCTAGTTCTGGCTCACTCATGATATATAAAGGTGTCCCGTACGTCGCTTGAAGTTCACGGACGGACACACCTTCGATCAAACATTCTGATTGATTGGTGGTGTACATACAATTCCTCCTTCAAAGCGATGGGGGACACGCCATGAACGAGCACAGAGCTGTTCTGAATTGTTGGCGTAACCAACACGTGTCACGTCATCGATTTTCGTTTCTACCCCATATAATGTGACCCGATCGCCGATTTGTACGTCGTCGTCCACTTTGATGAAGCTATGACTCATAAAGATATTGCTGACGAACGGATAGGCTTTCCCTTCAATATGAACAGGCAAGTGACGTCTCGCTCGCATTAACCCATCTCCGTATCCGACCGGAAGAACGGCAATTCGCTCCTTCGTTTCGGCTGCGTATCCCGTCCCATATCCCACATGAGCCCCCGCTTCGATGTCATGGACCGCGACCACTTCCGTCTCCCAATAGAAAGCGGGAACCAACCATTCAACCGGTTCGACCGATGAATAGCCATATAAGAAAATTCCGACACGCACATGTGTGCAATGATGCAAGCGCGCGTCATCTTGAAGCGTGGCTGCACTATTTGCCGCATGGATCAATTCAAACGTATGCCGTTCCATCAATCGTGTCGACCAGTCGGCAAAACGTTCGACTTGCACGCTATGCTCGACTTCCGCGTTATCTGCATCCGCGAGCGGGAAGTGCGTACATAATCCGACGAGGTCCAGTCCTTCATTTTGACAGAAGGCGACGATTTGTAGCGCTTCTTCAAACGTTTTGGCACCGAATCGGTTCATCCCGACATCTAGTTTCAAGTGTAGGCGAACTCCATCGAGATGCTCTCGCTGTGAGACGAGCCATTCATATGACCCGATGGCGACATCAAAGTCATGGGCATGCACGTGTTGCCACGTATAGACCGGATTCATGACGAGGACACGAGCCGATGCTGCATGCGTTCGAACTTCGATTGCTTCTTCGATTGTTGTCACCATGAAGTGACGGACCCCTTCATCATACAAAGTCGTCACAACTGGCTCCATCCCTAGGTTATAGGCGTTGTTTTTCACGACCGCAAACACGGGGCGCCCGAGCGCTTCAATCCGACGTTTGTTCTCGCGAATCGCATTCAAGTCAATTGTGACTCCCATCGTTTAAAACTCCTTTACTCTTTGACTGCTGATTTTACAAACGTAACCCAATCACGGTGTTCCGGAAGTTGTCCTGATACGGCCTCACGATAGCGTGTCAACATTTCTGTCGCGACCGACTGGACGCCGCCACCGATTGAGATGTGATCGACCTCGATGACGCTCGTCACCTCGGCTGCCGTTCCCGTCAAGAAGATCTCATCGGCTACGTATAGCTCATCGCGCCCGATGTGACGTTCCACGACTTCGTAACCTGCTTCACGCGCAAGTTGCATAATCGTCTGACGCGTAATGCCATCGAGTACGGAGCAATCGAGCGACGGTGTCGTGATTGTCTTCCCTTTGACGAGGAAGATGTTCGCGACGCTCGCCTCACTGACGTTTCCGTTCATATCGAGGGCGATCGCTTCATCAAATCCGTCACGAAGCGCTTCCCCTTTTAGTAACTGAGAGTTCATATAGTTCGATGCCGCTTTCGCTTGCATCGGCATCATCGTAGAAGATACGCGGCGATACGAGGCTACTTTCGCCCGAATCCCGACTGTTTTGCTGAAATATTCGCCGAGCGGCCAACACGAGATGGCAACATGTACCTTCGTCTCTGCTGTCGGCATAAGTGCTTGCCAAGGTGTCCCGAGGAAGACGAACGGGCGGATATAACATGCTTCAAATCCGTTTCGTTCAATCAATTCCATCGTCGCTTGTTCGAGTTCGTCTACCGTGTAAGGTAGTGTGACGTGGTAGTATGCACACGAGCGAACGAGTCGCTCCAAGTGTTCACGTAAGCGGAAGATGGCTGGGCCTTCTTCCGTGTGATACGCGCGAATCCCTTCAAAGAACCCGCTTCCGTAGTGAATCGCGTGTGTCATGATACTCGTGTTTGCGTCAGTCGGCTCAATCCAAGCCCCGTCTTTCCACATCCATTGTCCATACTGTTCCATAATGCAACTCTCCCATTCCTCATTGTTTATATTTTCTGTCTATTATACGTTAGAGAGAGCGTAAGTCATCAACAAGTTGCGTTTTTTCAGAAGTTTTTTCATCTTTCTGCTTGATGACGCGTGCAGGTGTACCCGCGACGACCACACCTGGAGGCACATCTTGCGTGACGACACTTCCAGCTGCGACTACTGCATTTTCGCCGACGCGAACCCCTTCCAAGATGACAGCGTTCGCTCCGATCATGACACCATCTTCAATGATGACTGGATCTTTTGAAGGTGGCTCAAGGACACCGGCGACCACGGCACCTGCTCCGAGGTGAACATTTTTTCCGAGCGTTCCGCGTGCTCCGATGACGGCGTTCATGTCGACCATCGAACCGTCTCCGATGACTGCCCCGATGTTGACGACAGCCCCCATCATGACGACAGCGTTGTTTCCGATTTGAACGTGGTCACGGATAAACGAACCTGGTTCAATTCGTGCGTTGAGTTGTGTCGTATCGAGCATCGGAACGGCACTGTTGCGACGATCATATTCAAGGTGTGAATCGGTGATGACTGACGCATTCGCTTCTAAGAAAGCTGCTGCGCGCTCCGCCGTCGTCAAGAACAGTTTCGACTCGTCTGTACCGAATGCTTTCGCTTCTTCGATTTCAAGACCTGCCAATTGGCCGTTGACGTAAAGTTTTACCGGTGTTTCCTTTTTAGCATCTTTAATATATTGTGCGATTTCATAAGCGTTTGTGAGTAACATGAGTAGCCTCCTCGTATAAGTTCGATAGATTATAAAGTCCTGCTGGGCGATCGATAATTGTTGCTGCTGCAGCGAGTGCCCCGTTTGCAAACACGCGTTTGGATAACGCGGTATGTTTCAATTCAATCATTTCATCATCTCCAGCGAAAAGCACGGTATGTTCCCCGAAGATTGTGCCCCCACGAATCGAGTGCATCCCTAACTCTTCGGCGCCACGCGCTTCCCGACGTGATGTTCGTTCGTAAATCGGTGTCACCTCTCGCTTCGATTCGATGGCGCGGGCCAACAGCTCCGCCGTGCCGCTCGGTGCGTCCACTTTCTTCCGGTGGTGCGCCTCGATGACCTCGATATCATAGCCGAGCGTGAGCGGAACGAGTTGATCGAGTAACTGCTTCAACAGAGCAATCCCATACGATGTGTTATACGACTGAAAAATCGGGATGTCTGATGATGCTTCTTCGATATCCGCAAGTTCCTCAGGTGTGAATCCTGTCGTCGCGATGACGAGCGGAATGTTACGTGACCGTCCGAATGCAAGCAAGTCAGGGAGTAGTGCCGGATTTGAAAAATCAATGACGACATCGACTTGTGCATCCACCTCGTCTAATGATGCCAGATGCTCGTCACTCCCAGGTGAAACAATAGCCGAGACGTTCACGCCTTGCGTGTTGGCGACTTCTTCGACGATTCGTCCCATCGCACCGAATCCGTGGATGAGTACATTCATTGTCTCACCTCGTTAAACTGCTCCATCGCCGATAGCAATTTCGCTTCGGCCGTCGCGCTCATCGGGACGAGCGGAAGACGTGGCGCACCAAATTCAAATCCTCTCGCTTGAAGAGCGGCCTTCACAGGAATCGGATTCACTTCTGCGAAAAGTTCGTCGATCACGGGGAGGAGGCGCAATTGCCATGTGCGCGCCGTCTGAAGATCACCTGCTAAAAGTGCTTCTGCCAAGGCGACGGTCGCACCCGGATAAACGTTCGATAACACTGAAACGACCCCTTGAGCGCCCCAAGCCATATATGGCAAAATTTGATCGTCATTCCCGCAGTAGACGGTGAATCCTTCCGGAAGATGAGCCATCATCTGTGCCATGACCGAGATATCTCCACTCGCCTCTTTCAAGGCCGTGATGCGCGGATGTTCCGCAAGCTCCCCGACCGTTTCGGGAGCCAGGGCAACGCCGGTTCGTGACGGGACGTTATATAGCATGAGCGGAATCGGTGATGCATCCGCAATCGCTGTAAAGTGAGCGAGAAGCCCAGCTTGTGTTGACTTGTTATAGTACGGGGTAACGACCATCGCCATTTCCGCTCCAAGTTCTGCGGCGCGCTTCGTTTTTTCGATACTGACAGCCGTGTTGTTTGATCCCGTTCCCGCGATGATCACCGCTCGACCGTTTGCGACCTCTACTGCTCGAACGAGCAAAGTCTCGAACTCTTCATTCGTCAGTGTCATTCCTTCGCCGGTCGTTCCACCGATGACGAGTCCACTTACTCCCTCTTGAATTTGGTCTTCAATCAACGCCGTCCATGCCTCTAAGTTTAACTGTCCATCTTCTTGAAACGGTGTCGCTAGTGCTGTCGCAACTCCTGTGAACATGTCATCTCCTCCTTATTTTGTCGCTGTTTGACTGATCATGCATTGTGCGATTTGAACCGCATTTGCCGCTGCGCCTTTTCGAACATTATCCGCGACGCACCACAAATGGAATGTATTCGGCTGTGAGTCATCCCGGCGAATCCGACCGACATACACCTCATCGGTTCCGTTTGCATCGAGTGGTGTCGGATATGAAAGTTCGGCTGGGTTGTCCATAATCACGACACCTGGCGCATCTGCGAGTACGGCTTTGACTTCTGCGACTGTCGCATCCCGTTCGAGCGTCACCGTGATGGATACCGCATGACTGTTTCGTACTGGCACTCGGACACAAGTGGCCGTTACGCCAAGGTTCGGCGCGTTCAAAATTTTACGCGTCTCTTCAATCATTTTTTGTTCTTCTTTCGTATAGCCATTTTCTAAGAAGACATCGATTTGCGGCAATACATTATCATAAATCGGATACGGATAATTCGTCGGATCCTCACCGCGAGCACCGCGTTCGAGGTCATCAATCCCTTTTTGACCTGAACCGGATACGGCTTGATAAGACGTATAGGCGACTCGCGTCAACCCATATACTTCCGATAGCGGCGCGAGCGCGACGACCGATTGAATCGTTGAACAGTTCGGGTTCGCAATGAGCGTCTTCTCCGGGCTGAGTTCGACTCGATTCACTTCCGGTACGATAAGCGGAATTCCTTCTTGCATTCGGAATGCGCTTGAGTTGTCGATGACGATGACCCCTTGTTCACTTAAGCGTGGCGCATACTGTTCGCTGATACTTCCACCGGCAGAGAACAAAGCGATATCGATTGGGTCCGCATAAATCGAATCGTTCAATTCACGAATCACAATCGATTGTCCGTTCACTTCGACTGTCTTCCCTGCCGAACGGGCCGAAGCGTATAGTCTCAGTTCACTGATTGGAAATTCGTATTCGGTTAAGACGTCAATCATTTTTTGTCCGACGGCGCCCGTTGCGCCGACGACAGCTACGTTATACATCGTGCTACCCCCTTATAAGTTGAAGCGAGCCGCAATGGCTGCGACTGCCGCTTCCACGTCTTGTTCTTGAATCGTGTAGGAAATGCTAATCTCAGATGTCGTGACTTGATAGAACGGAATCCCCATCTCGCGGAATGTCGCGAAGAGTTCTGATGCGACACCGGTCGCGTCTCGCATACCGATTCCGACGACCGAAATTTTTGCGTGTTCCGTATGGCGATCGATTTTGATTTGTGGCAAGGTCGCTGTTAATTCTGCGAGTGCCTCTTCTAAGAACGCCTCTTCGTCGAGTGGACATGTGAACGAAAGGAACACTTCGCCATCGAACGCCGTCTGTGAAATCATATCGATATTGACGTGACGTTCGGACAATCGCTCAAAGATGTCCGCGACTCCGGCTGCCGTGTGCGGGATGTGTTTAATTGAGACACTGAGTACGTTTTTGACGACACTTACACTCGTGACTGCTTTCTGTTCCATTGCTTGCGTCGTATCCATGATCCATGTTCCTCCTTCGCTCGAGAGCGTCTTTCCAACAAAAATATTCACGTCATACTTTTTCGCGAGCTCGACGCTTCGCATTTCCATGACTTTAGAGCCGAGTGCACTCATCTCCATCATTTCATCATAAGAGACGGTGTCGAGGCGCTTCGCCGTCGGATGAATCCGCGGGTCCGTCGTATATACCCCAGCCACATCCGTATAAATTTCACAACGTTGACTGAGGACGGCCGCAAGTGCGACTGCTGTCGTATCCGAACCGCCACGCCCGAGTGTCGTAACGTCTCCCGCTTCATTCACACCTTGAAAACCAGCGACGATTAAAACATCGTACTGACGCAACTTCTCATGCAATACTTCTTTACGAATCGCTTTGATTTTGCTCTTCGTATGGATGCCCATCGTATCAATCCCGGCTTGTTGTCCGGTGAGTGAAATGGCAGGTACCCCTCGCGAGTTCAAGGCGATGCTGAGTAGACTGATCGTCTGTTCTTCCCCGACGGCGAGTAGTCGATCGAGTTCACGAATCATCGGGCGCTCCGTGATTTGTTTAGCGAGCGACAGGAGCGAGTCCGTCGTCTTGCCCATTGCTGATACGACGACGACCAATTTTTCACCGGTCGCCACACGTGTTTGTAAATAGTCTGAAATGGCTTGTATTTGTTCGATTGTGGCAACAGAGCTGCCTCCAAATTTCAGTACGGTTGTCATCAAGTTCCCCACTTTCAAGATGTCCACCAACAGAAAAAGCGGCAGACCGGTAGGAAGCACTCTCCCTACGGTCTGCCGCTTGTACGCGCAGTTGAAAAACGATTAAAGAATCGTTCCGTAGATAGCGCTCCATGGTAGTTGACCATGGCAGTGTAGGCGTTATTCACGACTACCCCAGCCTTCGTTCACACGCACGTGAACGTCGACTTCGGCGAATTTCCCCTTTCGGCTCGGTCCGGAGTGCGTCCGTTTCAACCAAGCTTACTCATGTCATTCGCAACCTCTATCTGTCAGTTGTTAGTATTAGTTATAACAAAACGAAATCTTCTTGCCAACCTTTTTTTAGAAAAATGGGATATTTCAAAAAAGAGTTACCACGTTTTCCGCATCATACGGTGTGGGATATTGGCATCTAAAAATTCATCTCCGAACGCCTCGTACCCGATTTTTTCGTAGAACGGAAGCGCCGTTAACTGTGCACCTAGGCGCAGTTCGCTTAATCCTTGATGTTTTGCGACACGTTCGACTTCGTCCATGATTTCTTTTCCATACCCATGACCTCGGGCCGTCTGAATCGTCGCCACCCGCTCCACTTTCCCGACAGTCGAGTCTACCGGGCGAAGACGTGCTGTCGTCACCGGTTGCGCGTCAAGGAGACCGATCACGTGCGTACAGACATCATCTAAATCATCGTATTCGAGACTCGCATCGATTCCTTGTTCCTGAACGAATACGATTTCCCGTACTTGCTTGGCCTGCTCGATCAACTTGGCTTCTTTTCCCGATTGAATCGTCAACATGGTAAGACCCCCTCTTGTAATCGTCTCACGATTTCTTCCATCCCTCGTTCAAGTTCCGTGACCGAAGTGAATCGTGCTTGTGCCTGCTTATGATTCCCACCACCGCGACCAATCTTCATCTCTTGAAGGGTTGCTCGGAGGAATGTTCCGACCGCGATATCATGAGTCCCGTCATGCATGACAAATAATTTTTGCGTACTGTAGTTGGCTCCGACCGCGATTCGTCCGGTCGCTGCGATTCGTTCAATAATTGCAGTCGTCAATGTTTCGGCTTCCGTCCGTCCCACGTGTAATGCCACATAATTATCCTCTTGTAAGACTGCCTCCACTTTCGCTTTCGCAATCCGTTCTTCGAGTGTCTTGATTTCTTTCTCACGTTCAAGACGAATCGTGTGCTCTTCAATCACACGCGCCGCCACCGATTCATTCGTCGTCGAGAACGTGTGGTGGATTGTCCGTAACGCTTCTCGAGCTCGTTGTGTCGCTTTCAACGCCCGATTACCGGCCACATACGTCAAGCGGATGTTTCCTCTCACTTTTTTGAGCGTCGTCACGTGAATCGTACCAAGTTGCCCTGTCGTTTCCACGTGTGTCCCACCGCACGCGTTATAATCAAGCCCTTCGATTTCGACGATTCGAATCATCCCTGTTCGATCGGTCGCTTTCCGTAAGCGCGTCCGGTCCACTTTTTCTTCTGCGATTTCATACACATGAATCGGATAATTCTCAAAGATGAGTTGCTGCATCTCTTGCTCAAGAGCTTCAACTTGAGCCCAGTCCATCCCTGCCGTCTCAATCTCAATGGATGAATCCTCTTCCCCAATTCCAAAACTGAGCGTACGAATGCCGTGACGATCTTCCAAAATCGCCGTTAACAAATGTTGGGCAGTATGCTGGATGGAATGGTCTCGTCTCACATGTTCATTGATTCGAGCCACTACTGGTGTTCCGGTAGGTAATGCCGCTGACAACAGATGCCACACTTCACCTTCCTTGAGTTGCACATCTAATACGTCATGCGAATCAATCCATCCCCGGTCTGCCGGTTGCCCCCCACCTTCCGCATAAAAAGGACTATGCTCGAGTGTATGCCAATGACCTTTTCCATCCTCGCTTACTGAGGTCACGATTGTATTGACTGTATATTGATTCATCTTGTCCTCCACCTTCTCTCTATTAATCTGTTCAGACAACTAGTCTAATTTCGTCTATAATGAAACATACATCTTCTTAGTCAGGAGCGAAATGATATGTTAGAAATCGATAAACAATCTCCGTTACCTATTTATTATCAAATTGAAGCGTACTTAAAGCAACAAATTGATGACGGATTGTTAAAGCCAGGAGACACGCTACCTTCAGAACGTGAATTCTCCGAACAATTTCATGTCAGTCGCATGACGATTCGTCAAGCAATCATGAACCTCGTCAACGCCGGTTATTTGAGCCGTCAAAAAGGACGAGGGACATTCGTCGCGAGCCAAAAGATTGCCATGACGTTGTCCGGACTGACGAGTTTTTCTGAAGAAATCAAACATCGTGGCATGCGACCACTCAGTCGTCTTTTGTCCTACGAGGTCATCCCGGCAACGGATCGAATCGCCCAACAACTGAGTATCCCGAATCAAACACCGGTATACGAAATGAAGCGGCTCCGACTCGCAGACGACCATCCGCTCGCGCTCGAGACCGCCTACATTCCTGTCCGTTTATTGCCTGACTTGACGAAAGAAGACGCGACCGGTTCCATTTATGCATACGCCGAACAGCACGGTTTACGTTTGAAAAATGCAACACAGACACTCGAAGCCCGCAGCGCCGGTCCCGAGGAAGCGAAACTGCTGACCATCTCTCCAAATGCACCGGTATTGCTGATCGATCAACGTACCTATCTCGAGAACGGTGACATGTTTGAATATAGTCGCTCGCTCTTTCGTGGAGACTCCTATTCGTTAACCGTTGCGATGGATCGCATATAACGCACGAAACAGAAATACTTTTTGACCGTGACACTGATGTGGGGGATGTATATCGCTGTCCTTACTGTGAGACCAAATTTTTGAGTGGGAAAACTCATTGACTAAATCAACTTTCAAGCAATCTCAAACAAAAAAGCAATCTGACCTGAAATACATTGCCACATAAAAAACGCTCAGAAAATGAATTCTGAGCGTTTTGCATTTTTCGTAAGTTAAACTTTATTGCGCTTCGTACGTTACCCCACTCGGGTCTAACGTGTAAGACTCTAATTCCGTATCCGTCATCGGCTCCACAGGATTTCCTGCGTCCGCTTGCTGCACACGATAGCGTACTTCTTCAAGAAGCGGTTCATTCAAGAAATAGTAGAAGTGGCCGTCATCTGCACGGGCGCCTTCACCTGTCAATTGATATTGCACCGTATTGTGTAGTGCACCGACATCTTCAATCAAACGCATATAGTCATTCGGTCCGAGCGTCGTCTGCATGTTGTCGCCCACGGCTTTCAAGACCTTATCATAGTTATTGATGAGTGACGTGCCAAGTGACTGTTCGAGCACGGCATTAATGACTTCCATCTGGCGTTGTCCACGCCCGATGTCTCCACGTGGGTCGTCATATCGGTTACGGACATAGGCGAGTGCCTCTTCACCAGAAAGTTGCTGAAGTCCTTCTTCGATTTGTACGGTCTCACGTGAGGCGTCATAGCTGTTTTGTTGTGATGAGAATGGAACGTCGATCTCAACACCACCGACTGCATCGATGAAATCCACAAATCCTTGGAAGTTGAGCGAGACGACATGGTCGATTTCAACGCCGACCAAGTCCTCAATCGTGTTTGTTGCCATACGCATCCCGTTGTTCGGGTTCGATTCATCCATGGAACCGAAATAGTAGGCATGTGTGATCTTATCTTGATCAAGACCTGTCTTTCCATAAGGGATATTGTATCCTGTGTAATCGATATTGACGTACGAGTCACGCGGGATACTGAGCATCGTCGTCTGCTTTTCTTTCTTGTTCAGAATGACGACAATCATGACATCCGAGCGTCCAAACTCTCCACGCGCTTTCTTTTGTGGAGAAAGGTCTGTCCCTAAAATCAAAAACGACTCCGTATCTTCTTTGTCAAAGCGAGTCGGTTCAACCGTCGGGTCGTCCTCTAGCGTGACTTGGGTGCCGGACAACATGTTGTGCGCTTTATAAAATGCGGTACCGTAAATGCTAGACCCAGCAATAATCGCAATCAGCACAAGGGCACTAAAGACTTTATAAAACGCAGACGGACCTTTGCGCTGTCTACGAGTATGTGTTCTAGAATTCATAATGGTCTCCTTCGAGTCAAAGTAATGAGCTTCACTCATTATAGAGGAAAGTGTGAAATTTGTCGAAAACGTTTTGATGACAAATTCATTTCTTTACATTTTCCCACAGTTGAAAACAGAAAAACCCACGGAGATGTCTCCGCAGGTTGATTAAGCCCGAATGGTGAAAAATCGTGTTGCTGCTTCTTGTCCTCGTGCTTGAAGAGCTTCTGCACAGCGCGATGCGGCCGCTTCGTCGAGTACGACCGTCACACCTGGATGCGCTTGAAGGATTGTCGCTGGCCAGTCGACCGTCGGTACGCTTTCAATCATATGTTGTGCGGCCTCTGCCTTTCGCTCGCCCGTCGCCACAAGAACGATCTCACGCGCATTCATGATTGTATCGAGACCCATTGTGATTGCATGCGTCGGAACATCTTCCAATCGGTCAAAAAAACGACGGTTTGCCTCTCGTGTGGATTCGGTGAGTTCCGTCACATGTGTCTTCGCATCGAGCGCCGTGCCCGGTTCATTAAATGCGATGTGACCATTTTCCCCGATACCGAGAAGTTGTAAGTCAACACCAAGCTTTCGGACGAGACTTTCGTAACGAGCCGCCTCCGCCTCAGGGTCTGGTGCATCACCTTGAGGAAGATGGCTTTGTTTGAACGGCACTTCGTCAAACAAGCGATCTTTCATAAAGCGGTTGTAGCTTTGTGGATGCTCTGGTGATAGACCGATGTATTCATCTAAATTGACGCTTGTCACATGGCTACAATCGAGCGCGTCTTGCTTAAACATTTGATACATCCCGACCGGCGTGCTGCCTGTCGCGAGACCGAGTACGAAGTCATGTTTCCCTGAAATCCGTTCTTTAATGAGCGAATAGGCGATACGTTCCGCGTCATTCGCTGTCTTTGCGACTAATACGTTCATCGTTGTTCCTCCCGTTCATATGCAATGTTTCCTTTGACGATTGTCATTTGAACATGTGCTGTGTCATCCCAAACGACAAGGTCCGCATCAAACCCCGATTTGATGTCTCCTTTTGTCGTCAATCCGAATTCTTTTGCCGCATTCGTCGAAGTCATTTTGACCGCTTCTCCCACCGTACATCCCGTATACGCTTGAATATTTCGGAATGCCGCATCCATCGTCAAGACACTCCCGGCGAGATTCCCTGCTTCAAGACGGGCAGCGCCTCCTTCTACGATGACGGGTTGCCCCCCAAGTTCATACTGTCCGTCAGGCAGACCTTTCGCCCGCATCGCATCCGTGATGACGACGAGTTCATCCGCTCCTTTTAAGCGGTAAGCAAAATCGACCATCTCCGGACGACTGTGAATCCCGTCTGGAATGATTTCGGCCATGACACCTTTCTCTAAGAGACAATATCCGACCGTTCCCGGTTCCCTATGATGCAAGCCACGCATTTGGTTATATAGGTGTGTTCCATGTTTGACGCCCGCCTGCTTATTCTCTTCAAACGTCGCACTCGTGTGTCCCGCTGAACCGATCGCACCCGATTCACGAAGGGCTGCTTCAAATGCTCGGGCTCCCGGCCGTTCCGGTGCATACGTGACGAGTCGGATATGACCACCGGCAAGCTCTTGCCACTTTCGGAATTGTTCCGCATCCGGATCAATGATATGTTCTGCTGGTTGTGCACCCGCCATCTCCACATTGACGAATGGCCCCTCTAAATGAATCCCAACGATGGTCGTATCGTCTGACTCAATGACGTTCCGAACTGCTGTCAACGCCCGTTCAATCGCTTCTTTCGACTGGGTGATTGTGGTCGCAAAGAATGACGTGACACCCTCTTGAAGCATGTCTTCACTTAATTGACGAAGCCGTGACTCGTCCGCGTCCATCGTATCGACTTCATACCCCCCGTGTATATGAACATCGATGAGGCCAGGCGTGACGAGCGCACCCGAGACATCGATGACGCTCTCGTCTCGTTGCTTAAATTGTTCCATTGATCCGATTTCTTCAATCGATTGGTCACTCCATCTGATATACCCACGCTCCCACGTTTGTTCCGCTGACACGATATGAGCATTAATCAATGTCCCCATCGCTTCACCACTCCTTCTTTTGTTTTCCTCCATGTTATCATATCGAATAAAAGTATAGTTGTATAGACCAATTTTAGATAAATAAAAGATTGTTCACAATTGTGAACAATCTTTGTGTCATGACGTCGATTGAAGCGTCCCAAAGCGACGGACAATCCACACTAGTCGGAGGAATAATAAGACCGCTCCAGCAGCCAGTCCTGCAATCAACCCAATCCAATAGCCATCCGGTCCAAATCCAGCATGCTCCGCCAACACATAACCGAGCGGTAAGCCGATGACCCAATAGGCGACGAGAGAGAGGACCAACGTAATGTTGACGTCTTTGAAGCCTCGTAAAATCCCTTGAATCGGTGCGGCGACAGCATCTGATAATTGGAAGAACACGGCAAAAATCATGAAGTGTGCCGCAAGGTCCACGACTGTCGCATCATTCGTATAAATGGCTGCGACGCGTTCGTTTTGCCAAAATAAGAAAGCACCCGAGAAGATGGAGACACCTAGACAAAGCGAAATCCCGATCTTCGCATATCGAACGGCGTCCTGTAATCGTTTCGCACCAAGTTCATACCCAACGACAATCGTCAACGCGCTCGATGCCGACAACGGGAGCATGTATACAAACGACGCAAAGTTAATGGCCGCTTGGTGTGCCGCGACGATTTGGTCACCGTATGAGCTGAGCAGTAGCGTGACTGCAGCAAAGATGCTGACCTCAGCGAAGATTGCTAGCCCGATTGGTGTCCCGAGTTGTAACAACTCTTTTTGTCTGAGCCAGACGATTCGCTCCGATGTCCGTAAAAACTTGTACTCGCGGAACGGTTTTCCGTTTCGGACGAAAAAGAATGCCATGAAAAAGAGCAACCAATAGGTGATGCTCGAGGCGATTCCTGCTCCGACGCCACCGTACGCCGGAATCCCGAGTTTTCCAAAAATGAAGATGTAATTTAATCCGACATTAATGGGTAACCCTAATAGTATGAGGATCATCGAGACCCTCGTCTTGCCAAGCGCATCCATGAGCGTGCGAAGCACGTTGAACAAGAACATCGGCAAGACACCGAAACCAAGCGCAAGTAAGTATTGGGTCGCGATTCGCTTCCCTTCCGTACTAAGCCCCATCCCTTCGATTGCGAGTGGCACGAGGAAAGACCCTAATGTCAGCGTGATCACACTGAGCATGATGGCTAAGTAGATGCCTTGAAATAACGTGCGTTGAATTTGTTGACGGTCCCGCGCGCCGAGCGCTTGCGACACGATTGGGGCAACTGCCAACAAGATTCCGCTAAGCCCGGTGTAAACAGGCATCCAAAGACTCGAACCGACACCGACACCAGCCAAGTCGACGGCGCCTGCGCGTCCGGACATGACGGTATCAAAAAAGCTAATCAAATAAAAAGACACTTGCGTGACTAGGATTGGAAAGAAAATCGTAAAGAACAGTTTTATTTTTTCGTTTAATGAATGTGTTTGGTACATGGACAACCCTCATCTCTTTTTCAGAAAGGAAACAATATCATGAATCAACGGTATGCAGAAAAACTTAAATTTGAGCTGTTAGAAACGTGGAATACATTCAACCACTACGTGACCGAGGCCCTCTCGTTCAACAATTCCGAGGACATTCATCGCGCCCGCGTTCATTTACGAAAGCTGATCACGTTCATGCAGATCTTTGAGACGAAGCCCGCGACGTTCCGGCAACTCAAACAATTGATGGAGGCACTCGGTCATGTCCGTGACCTCGATGTCCTCATCGAACAATTTGATGTAAAAACAGAGCTCGACGAAGTATTTCTACAAACCATGGAAAAACAACGGGCCATCGAACGGACCATTCTCTCGACACGAGTCAGTGAAAAGATGACTCCCTCACTCGACCAACAAATTCGTCGTTTCATCGGCGGACCGTTGTTTCGTGCGTTTAAAAAAACGAACGCCTCTCCGATGTTAGAAAAGGCGAAAAGCGAACGCAAACAACGAATTCGCATCTATCATGAACAATCGAGTGGAAAAGAACAAATCGAAGCGCTCCATAAGGTTCGCTTAGCCGTGAAACGTGAACGATACTTGCATGAATATTTGTTAAACTACGAGTCGGACGCGTCAATCGACACCGTCCGTACGTTAAAAAAGATGCAAACCGAACTCGGTGAGATGAATGACCATGATCAACTGTTGAAGCGTTGGCTGGCCTTCACCCCTCCTACCGACCTGCAATCCCCGTACGACAAAAAAATTGAAGTCTTACAGCAAGAACTTGATGAATCCGTGAAGCACCTATCAATTTAACGCGATGTATACCGTTCAATCAATAGTTCGAGCAACTTCATCCCCGCAATCGAATTCCCTTTTGAATCAAGCGCCGGACCGAAGATGCCAAACCCGACGTTATTCAAATCTAGTTCGTGGTTTCCGACTGCTAAAATCGCACCTGACACCCCGCTCTTGCCGGGAAGTCCGACACGGACGGCGAACTCGCCTGATGCATCGTACATGCCACATGTCGTCATGATGGCTTTGACGATCCGGACGACACGACGGGGAATCAATTCTTCACCTGTCTCCGGGTCTTCCCCGTTCCCTGCGAAGACACGCCCGATTCGCGCCAAGTCAAAACAATCGATTTCAATGGCACATTGTTTCGTATATACGTCGATAATCTCATCGACGTCTCCTTCTACAATTCCATGATGGCGCATGAAATAGAGGAGTGCGCGATTCAAGTCGGTCGTCTCGTATTCAGAGCGAGCGACTTTTTCATCGTACGTAATCTCCTCTACGGGTCGATTCAACAAGGTCGCTAAAAATTGGCGGAACTGATAAATCTTTAAGTCAGCCGTCTCCCCTAAAATCATACTCGTCACCGCTAACGCCCCTGCATTGATCATCGGATTCAGTGGTTTTGACGGGACCGTCTCCTCGAGTTTCGCGATCGAGTTGAACGCATCACCCGTCGGTTCCATCCCCACTTTTGAAAACACATAGTCTTCCCCAAATTCCATCAGCACATAACAAAGCGTCAGCGCCTTCGATACACTTTGAATCGTAAACTTGTGATGAACGTCCCCAGCGTGAATATACGTACCGTCCGGCAAACAAATCGCCACCCCGAGTAAATCGTTTTTCACATGCGCCAGTTCTGGGATGTAGTCCGCCACTTTCCCCTGAGCCGTATACGGACGACACTCATCAATCAAGTGGTTCAACTGTTGTTCGAGTACATTCATTCGATCACCTCATGTTCCATCAAATTTCAACCGGGTCATCTTATCATATTACCCGTCTGGCGGTCCATCTTCTTTATACCACTCTTCATCCGCCCAAATCACCGGTGGACTTTCTTCGTCCCCGACCAATTTTTCCCCATGCCGATTCATCGTCACAATAAAACCAACCACACCTGACACAATGACAGTCGCGATAATGATGAAAGCCATCATTTCATCGTCCCCTTTCGAATTCGTGACAAATTTGTCTAGAACTCCGTGACACTTATCCTATGTCTGCGTCTATATTCTCGGTACCGTTAATACGACAAGAACTTTACAGAAATGGGTGAATCGATTGAATCAAATCGCAATTATCGGAGGTGGCATCGCCGGGCTGGCCGCAGCACATTATGCTAAAGAAGCCGGTGCACACGTCACACTGTTCGAGGCACAGGATCGTCTCGGCGGAAAAATCAAAACCATCTATCGAGATGGATTTACGTTAGAGACCGGCCCGGACGGTTATATGGCGCGTAAGCCGACCTTCACGTCTCTCATTACCGATCTCGGCCTTGAGGACCAACTCGTTCGCTCTAAAACCGGGACCTCTTATATTTACGTACGTCAACAACTGAGACAAATGCCAGCCGGATCGGTCATGGGTATTCCGACCAAGTTTTGGCCGATGGTAAAAACGGATCTCTTTACGTGGAGAGGGAAATTTCGTGCCGGACTCGACCTTGTCATTCCGCGTGTGTATGAAGGAGAGGACATCTCGCTCGACCGCTTCTTTCGGACGAGACTCGGATCAGAAGTCGTCGACACGATGATCGAGCCCCTTCTGTCCGGGATTTATAACGGAACGCTCGACGATATGAGCATCGAGTCTACTTTCCCTCAGTTTATCACGATTGAACAAAAAACTCGCAGTCTGATTCTCGGGATGAAAGCACTCACGCCCCCTTCTCAGGCTGGGGTGAAACCGTCTGAGACCGGAAAGTTTTTATCACTCGATCAAGGACTCGGTGCACTCGTCGAAGCGCTCCGTCCTTCCATTGACCGGCTCGTACTGAAGACAATCGTCAAGTCCGTAAGACCGCATGAAATCACATTGGCGGATGGAACGGTCGAGCAGTTCGACGGGATCATTCTTGCGACTTCCCCAAACATGCTCGGACCGCTGCTCGGTTTTCCGGAAGCCGAGCGTTTGTCGACTCGTAAGCGAACGTCCTCGATGACCGTTCTTGCCGCATTCGACGAATCAGAGGTCGAGGCGCTAGACGGGACAGGTTACGTCATCGCCAAGTCGGAAGGCAACGCCTTGACCGCTTGCAGTTGGATGCATAAGAAGTGGCCACATATGGCACCTGAAGGGAAAGCGTTGATTCGGATGTACATCGGTTCTGATTATGTCTCGTCCTTGTTGCACGAAGAGGATGATACGATCGCGACATTCGCTTTGCACGAGCTCCGTCGCATTCAAAAAGTCGGGACACCACTCTTCACGAAAGTCGAACGCCATGTTCAGACGATGCCCCAATATGAGGTCGGACATAAACAAGATGTCCACGCCTTTGAAAAAGCGCTCGCGAAGTGGGACGGAGTCGAGGCGTGTGGCGCCATTCTCCATGGGGTTGGTTTACCAGACTGTGTTGATTCTGCAAAACAAGCGGTCGACAACCTGAAATTGAAGCAAGTGGTGACAGTATGAAACACATCGACTATAACGAGAACCCGTTTATCGTCATTTGGGAAGTGACACGTGCTTGCGCCCTCTCCTGTGTCCATTGCCGGGCCGAGGCTCAGTTTCACCGATACGAAAATGAACTCGATACAGAAGAAGGGAAGGCACTCATTCGCGATATTCACGCGATGGACAATCCAATTCTCGTCTTCACAGGCGGGGACCCCCTCATGCGCGAAGATTTGTTTGAATTGACCGCGTACGCCTCATCTCTCGGGATGCGTGTCTCGATGACACCCTCTGCCACACCCCGCGTTACCCGTGACGCTGTGAAACGGGCAAAAGCTGCCGGGTTGTCACGTTGGGCGTTTTCGATCGATGGTCCGGATGCACAGACACACGATTACTTTAGAGGAACACGCGGCAGTTTCGACCGTACCATCCGAGGAATCTCCTACTTCCGAGAAGAAGGCATGTCGTTCCAAATCAACACGACGGTGACCGAATATAACGTCGATCGCTTACCTGAGATGGCAAAACTCGTGGAGTCCCTCGGCGTATCGGTCTGGACGCTCTTTTTCCTTGTACCGACCGGGCGAGGATCCCTGTTACAACCCATCTCTCCCGAGCGACATGAAGAGGTGCTGAAGTGGGCGTTCTCGTTACAAGAGACAGCGCCGTTTATCATCTCGACGACGGAAGCCCAGTTTTATCGACGGGTGGCACGACAAGAAAATCAGCGGCGAAAAGCAGAAGGACTTCCTCCCGTCGGACATCCCCATGATGATTTGGCGAAGGCCCCTCGCGGAACGAATGACGGGAACGGATTTGTCTTTATCTCGCACACAGGTGACGTCCAACCTTCTGGATTTTTACCGATTCTTTGCGGGAACGTCAGAACGACACCCCTCGCCGACATTTATCGTCATCATCCGACCTTCAAGGCGTTGCGTGATCCGGATAGTCATCACGGAAAGTGCGGGTATTGCGAATATCGTTATCTCTGTGGTGGTTCGAGGGCCAGAGCCTATGCGGTTACTGGTGATTATAAGGAGGCAGAACCGTACTGTATCTATCAGCCAGAACGTCCTCTCGTTTCACAATAAAGATTCCCATTTATTTCCTCACAGTGTAAGATGAGACTATATGAATCTGATGGTGAGAAGGGAGTCATGTAGGTGCAGTCATTACCAATCGATGGATTGTTTTATATTGGGCTAGGTGCGATTTTTGTCGTTACGACTTTATTGGGATTTGGAATTAAGCGATGGACGAAACAAGGCTTGTTGGGGTTTTATACGCTACTCGCAACGAGTCTTGGCTTATTCTTTTGGTTACTGCTCTGGTTTCAGGAAGCGACCCGCGCCACATTTATGGGAACAATCCCGTGGGTACTCAATTCCATTTTTGGAACGGTACTCTATCTTATCTTTATCGGCGTCAGTTTTCTGCTTTTCAGACGAAAGCGTCGGCATACATAAAAGAGGAATCCGATTTTGGATTCCTCTTTCCTTATGCATTGACCGTCGATGGACGTAACGTCAATTCCCCGTTCTCGACATCGATGACAACGGTTTGACCATCTTCGACATCTCCGGCTAAGATGCTTCGAGCAAGTTTCGTCTCGATTGTCCGTTGCACGTAACGGTTGATTGGACGGGCGCCGAATTGAGGTTCGTACGCTTCATCGGCGACGAACGTTTTCGCTGCGTCTGTGATCTCGATCTGAATCGAGCGCGTCGTGAGTCGTTCGCTCATTCGTCCGACCGCTTTCTCGACGATTTGACCGATTTGATCTTTCGTGAGCGGATGGAACAGAATTGTTTCATCGACCCGGTTCAAGAATTCAGGACGGAAATGGCGGCGGAGCTTCTCAAGTACTTGGCGCTCCTCGTCTTCATCAATCACACCGTCTCTCGCTGCCTCGAGCAAAATGTCTGCCCCGATGTTCGACGTCATGATGACGATTGTATTTTTAAAATCGACGATGCGCCCGTGCGAATCGGTCAATCGACCATCATCGAGCAGTTGCAACAAGATGTTGAAGACGTCCGGATGTGCCTTCTCGACCTCATCGAGTAAGAGAACCGAGTACGGGTTACGGCGAACCGCTTCCGTCAACTGGCCGCCTTCCTCATATCCGATATAGCCAGGAGGTGCACCGACAAGTCGTGATACGGCATGTTTCTCCATATATTCACTCATATCGAGTCGAACGATATGGTCTTCCGAATCAAACATCGCTTCTGCGAGCGCCTTCCCAAGTTCCGTCTTCCCGACCCCAGTGGGTCCAAGGAAGAGGAAGGAACCAATCGGACGGTTCGGGTCTTTGATTCCAGCGCGCGCCCGAATGACCGCGTCAGAGACTAAGCGAATCGCGTCATCTTGACCGAAGACACGCTTGTGCAAGACCGCTTCTAAGTTAAGCAGTTTATCTCGCTCTCCTTCTGTCAGTTTCGTCACCGGAATGCCGGTCCATTTTGAGACGACCTCAGCGATTTCTTCTTCTGTCACTTCTTCCCGCACGAGTTCGCGTGTCACCGAACTCGCCAACTGTTCCGCTTCTTCTAGTTCTCGCTCGAGCTCTGGGATTCGTCCATATTTCAACTCCGAAGCCCGATTCAAGTCGTAACGACTTTCTGCCTCTTGTAACTCGAGGCGTACCTTTTCGAGGTCTCCACGGATTTGTTGCACGCGGTGCGTCGACTCTTTCTCATTCTCCCAACGGAGACGTAACGAGTCAGACTGTTCACGGAGCGATGCCAATTCTTGTTGGAGTGCTTCGAGTCGTTTCATGGAAGCTGCATCGCTCTCTTTTTTAAGCGCTGCCTCTTCGATTTCAAGTTGCATGACCCGACGAACCAACTCATCGAGTTCAGCCGGCATCGATTCCATCTCTGTCCGAATCATCGCACATGACTCGTCGATGAGATCAATCGCCTTGTCCGGCATGAAGCGGTCCGTGATATATCGATTTGACAGGACAGCCGCTGCGACGAGAGCGTTATCGTGAATGCGTACCCCGTGGTGAATCTCGAAGCGTTCTTTTAAACCACGCAAGATTGAGACCGTATCCTCAACGTCCGGTTCAGCGACGAGAACTTGTTGGAAACGCCGCTCAAGAGCAGGATCTTTTTCGATATATTGGCGATACTCATCTAGCGTTGTCGCACCGATACAGTGCAGCTCACCTCGGGCGAGCATCGGTTTTAACATGTTCCCGGCATCCATCGACCCTTCCGATTTTCCTGCCCCGACAATTGTATGCAATTCATCGATGAAGAGGATGATTGTACCTTCCGCCTCTTTCACTTCAGACAAGACCGCTTGAAGACGCTCCTCAAACTCACCACGGTATTTCGCACCGGCGACAAGCGAACTCATATCGAGGCTGAAGATCGTTTTGTCTTTCAAGCTCTCCGGTACGTCACCGCGGACGATTCGCTGAGCGAGTCCCTCGACGATTGCCGTCTTCCCGACACCCGGTTCCCCGATGAGGACCGGGTTGTTTTTCGTTTTCCGACTCAAGATCCGGATGACACGACGAATCTCGCTATCGCGTCCGATGACCGGATCGATTTTCCCGGTCTTCACTTCTTGAATGAGGTCTCGTCCGTATTTCGTCAAGACGTCATACGTCGCTTCAGGCGACTTCGACGTGATCCGACGATTGCCTCGTACGGCGACGAGCGCCTCACGGAGTCGGTCTTCTGTGACCCCTTTTCGCTCGAGCATCGCCTGTGCCTGACTACTGTTCAACAAGATGCCGAGTAAGATATGTTCGACCGATACGTATTCATCGTTCATCCCTGTCGCTTCCCGCTCCGCCGTCGTTAGAACGTTCAGCAAAGAAGCCGAAATCATCGGTGTCGTCGGGTTTTGAAGTTTTGGTGCATTTCTTAAAGAAAGCGCGACTTCGCCTTCAATCTCAGACACGTTGATTTCCATTTTTTGAAACAGCAACGGTGCGATCCCGTCCGTCTGTGAAATCATGGACGCCAAGACGTGCCACTCATTGATTTCACTATGATGATATTGTTTCGCTAACGCCTGTGAACTGACAATGCATTCATGTGCTTTATCTGTAAAACGATTAAAGTCCATCACGATTCCTCCTTATCCATTAACGTTCGATTTGCTCATAAACAGAACGATACGTCTCATCAAGAGGCAAGTCGACCTCGAGTTGGACGAATAAGTCCGACCGCACCTTCGAGCCGGTCATGACACCGCGACCCGGAATCCGCATCCGTTGTCCCGGACGGCTTCCTGGTTTCACTTTCAACTTCACCCGTCCTCCGTCGAGCGTGGCAATGATGACGCTCGCTCCGTCTAAAAAGTCGAGCGGACGCAATCGTTTCACTGTCACGATATGCTCTCCTTCACGACGATACGTATCGTCATCCGCAAAGTGGAGCTCGACGTATACATCTCCTCGGTTCCCCGATTGTCCGACGCGACTTCCTTTTCCTTTTAATCGCAACTTTTGACCTTCATAGGCACCTTGTGGAATCTTGACGTTCACCGTGCCAGTCTGAAGGCGAAGGCTCACTTTTGATTCTTTCGTCAATTGACTGAGCGGGATGTTGACACGAACAGTCTCATCCAAGTCTTCCTCGACTGCTTGGTCAAAGAAGCTTCCGAACATATCTTCAAATCCGAAAGTCCGCGAGGTCGTACGCGATCCGCCTCCGAATTGTCGGAATAGATCTTCGAATTGTGACGAGCCTTCCCCGTAAGTCTCTCCACCGCCACCGAATCCTTGTCCGAACGACGGTCCATCCGGGCTACCGTATCGATCATAATTCGCCTTTTTCTCTGGGTCGCTCAATACGTCAAATGCTTCCTGGACCGACTTGAATCGTTCTTGTGCGCCAGGGTCTTTATTGACGTCCGGATGGTACTGTTTCGCCAATTTCCGGTATGCACGTTTAATCTCTTGTTCGGTTGCTCCTTTTGAGACACCGAGCTCGTCGTAATAGTTTTTAGCCATATGGATTCACCTCACCTATCCCTTTCCCGTTTCTGTTAACTCTATTCTACTCAATTGGTCAAATAAGGTCAAAGATAATCCTTTCACTTTTCATACGAAAAAAAGAAGAGATTCGTTTCAAAAAACGAACCTCTTCTCGATTAGAAGTATACTTTTGGGCTATCCATGCCGTCCTCAAACACAATCGTCACTTCAGGGTCTCCGCCAAGTGACGTCACGTTGATGCGAACCGGCACATTCCGGCTATATTCCCAGCGGTTTTCGAGCAAGCCGACCACGTGTTGTGTGAATCCGACGAGCTCGGCGCGACTATAGAATTGGATGGGGATATCGATTTCAAGTCGTGACAAGTCACCGTTTTGATAAAAGCCTTTTCCGATCATCCCACTATAGTCTGGGAAGAGGTCGGCAATTCGGTCACTGAACAGCGTAAATTTCTGAGCGTCCTCACGGACATCATTCGTTGCTGTCACAGATGGGAAGTAGTAGTACTTCTCATCGATGGCTTTCCAGTCACCGGTTGCGACCTGATCATCCGTTCCGACAAAGGCAGATTTGATATAGTTCCCCGGAGTCGGTGAACCTTGGGTCGACTTCATATAGAGCGCGACGTTTATATCCAAATCTTTAAAATCTTCTCGCTTCCGTAACTGGGCGACGAGTTCATTCGCCATTCGTTCACCTTCTGCAATCACTTTCTTCTGATCGAGTTTCACCGTGTAGGTCGGTCCGTAGTTTGGTGCCTGGAAGACATACTCACGATTTAAAATGAGCGCGAACGACACACCGCCAAGCTGATATCCGCTATCCGCTTTCGTCATATAGTTCTGTTCTACGATTGACGCCAAATAAAGAGGTGACTTCTTGTTCGCATCGACAAACTTGTCGTCCTCAACTTCCGCCTTCCCGTCCGCATACGCCGGGTTTAACGGCGTTAACCCTTCGTCACTACCACCTTTACGTCCAAGTAAAGTAGAGACATCTTCCGCATTCAGAAGTTGCCCTTCCTGATAGGCGAATTTGTCTGGGTCAAATGCGTCTGTCGAGTGGCGCATGAGACCGAGTTCGACCTCCTCAAGTTCTAATGACGAGCTCACTTGGCGCTGGGCAAGTCCTCGCGCCGCTGCCGCTTTGAACGGAATGACCATTTGATAATAAGAGTCACGTGCTTCGATCGTTTGTGTGACACCTTCTGCTGCTGTTTCTTCGCCGGTTGGTGTCGCTTCTTCTTCACCCATCGGGATTTTCATTGAACATCCGCTTAACAAAAGCGCAGAGGCGATTGTCGGGATGACGAGTTGTTTCCATTTCATCTATGTCTAGCTCCTTTGAACATCGTTTCCTATTTCACTTTGTTCATTATAACAAAATCGTTCCACGAAAAAAGTATCGAAGCGGAATCAGAAGAAATCCCTCCTATCAGACAAGGAGGGATACACAATCGTTATTTGGTAGATGGGTGCTTCCGACGAATCATCAAGAGGAGTCCAGATGCAAACAAGAGGAGTCCAAGCATCGCATGCCACGTTTCGTTCGTCTCTCCTGTCATCGGGAGCACATCTTGCGAATACGTGTCGACTTCATCTTCGAGTTGCACCGGGGGAGCCTCTCGCTCTTTCACGACAACCTTCACGACTGGTGTTTTGATGTTCGCTTCTTTCTCAGGAACTTGTTTCGGTTCGTCCTCTTTGATTGGAACAGGTTGTTTTACTGCAACCGGCACATCGACAGAGCGAGTGACGGTCACCCCTTCGTTCACATAGAGCGTAAATGTTGCCTGTTGAACCAATTCCGCTCCAGCTCGGACGTCATAGGACGGGAGAAGCGGGAGTTCAAATGAAAATGTGACAACTTCTTCTGGTCCAAATCCGTTGATGAATTGAGGAATCGATTGAACCTGCTTCATGAATCGTTCATTTGCCATCTGTTGTTCCTCATATGTCAAGGCACCGCTCGGCCATGTGAGTTTCACATCAGACAAGAACAAGGTGACGTTAGAGGTGTTCGTCACTGTATAGGTGTATCGGACAGGTTCCCCAGGCTGAACGGTCGTCAAGTCGCTCGTTCCTGACACTGTAAAATCAGGTTGTTGCAAGAGCACGATTTGTTGACTTTCTGCTGTGACGACACGGTCATATTCGTCCACTCCCGTCACACGAAATAGACTACCAATCTCAGGGTGTGTGTGGATTGAATAATCAGAAGGAACGGACAAGACTGCTGTCACTTCCACCCGTTCCCCCGGCAAGAGACCGTCTTCTCCTATTAATTCATGCAAACGATCAAATACGCGTTGATTGAACGATTCGATTGATTGATGATCGATGTCTCCGCTCACATACTCATGAGAAAGTTCTGTCACCGTCATCGGCGTGTCTCCTGTATTCTCTACAATGAACGTATACGATATTTCTCCTCCGACAACGGCCTTGTCGACCCCGGCGATGTTCTGTGCTTCTAAAGCGAGCACCGGCAACATCGGTTCAGTCATCGGTTCTTCCACGACCGGCTTTGGTTCTGTTTCCACTGGGGGTGTTACCTCTTCTGGTTCATCTGGTTCAGTCACAACAGGTGGTTCCTCCACTTCGACGGGATACGCTTCCGTGATGGTATTCGGGATAAACGTGTACGGAACACCTTCAGCATTATAAAGAGTGACCAAGTCAATTAATGAGTCATCGACCGTTTCTGCATCAATCATAAAGCGCCAAATGTCAGCAGATTCACGTACCCCATAATATGTGATGTCTTCGTAAACGAGACTTGCTTCATATAATGTTTCGACTTCTTCGTCCGTCAGGTTCAGTTGAATATATCGGAACGTGGTCGTATCTGCATGTGCGAGATTGGTGGGCATCAGTGTGGATAGGAGCATGAGGATGGTGAATAGCGCAAGGAAGCGTTGGATGTTATGTGTCATGATGTCAATCCCTCCTCTAAGGTGAGCAATAAGCGTACGCATCGATGTTGGTCCGATGACGAATTTCACCACGTAGAGGAATGAGAGGGATGTGTGAGTGAAAGTCATGGTGTCAAAGGGTTCTCCCGCAAAAATATATTAGCATTTTGATTTAGTTATTCTATACCCTTCGAACGCTTGTGCGAACCTATTCAATCTCATAAAATTTTACAAAACGAACGTGAAAAAAGACGTTCGCCGAAGCGGAACGTCTTATGCGTGTTCACTTAAAAAATCGAGAAGTTTCGCCTCATCCCAAACTTCGATGCCTAACGATTCGGCTTTCGTCAGTTTTGAACCAGCCTTTTCACCGGCCACGAGTAAGTCTGTGTTTTTACTCACACTCCCCGTCACACTTGCACCGAGGAGTTCAAGTTGTTTCCCGGCCTCACCGCGGGTCATCTCATGTAATTTCCCAGTCAATACGACCGTTTTACCAGAGAGCGGTGCCCCTTCCGTCGTTGGTCGTTTCGTTCCTTTGAAGGAAAGATTCACACCTGATTCCGAAAGTTCTTTGACGAGTTCACGTGCTTCTGGTTTTTCGAAGTAAAGGACGATCGACTCGGCCATCTTCGTTCCGATGCCATCGATTGACGTCAACTCTTCCACCGTCGCCTCGATGATGGCTTCCATCGTCTCAAAACGCTCCGCGATCAAGGAGGCGGCCTTTTGCCCGACAAGGCGGATCCCTAGGGCAAAGAGCACGCGTTCGAGCGAATTTTGCTTCGATTGTTCAATCGCCGAAAGCAAGTTCGTCACCGACGTCTCGCCCATACGCTCGAGTTCGAGTAAATCGTCTCGATTCAGGCGATACAAGTCGGCCACGTTATGGACGAGTCCCGCTTCATGGAGTTGCGTGATGACCTTCTCACCGAGTCCGTCGATGTTCATCGCTTGCCGTGAGACGAAATGAATCAGTCCTTCGAGCAATTGGGCCGGACACTCTGGGTTGACACAGCGATGATCGGCCTCGCCTTCTAATCGAATCAATTCAGAACCGCACGCTGGGCAGTGGGTCGGGAATTCGATTGCCCGTTCTTCCCCGCTGCGTTCACTCGCGAGCGCCGAGACGACCGCTGGGATGACATCCCCTGCTTTTTTGATCACGACGCGGTCACCGATATGAAGGTCTTTTTCTTTTATAAAATCTTCATTGTGAAGCGTCGCATACGTCACGGTAGACCCCGCCACAGAAACTGGGGCAAATCGCGCCCGCGGTGTGACTTTTCCGGTGCGACCGACACTGAAGTCGACGTCCTCGATTGTCGTTACGACTTCTTCTGCCGGGAACTTATACGCGACAGCCCAGCGCGGACTTTTCGCTGTAAAGCCGAGTTGTTCTTGTTCTTCGTACCCTGCCACTTTGATGACAATCCCATCGATTTCATACGGGAGTTCGCTGCGCTTCGTCACGTATGTCTCGATGTAGTCCCATAGTTCATCCGCCGTCTTGCACGTCGTATAGTCTCCACTTACGGCGACGCCGAGTCGCTTCAAATAATCGAGTGACTCATCATGCGAGGCGACGAGATCGTTTTGCGACACTAAACCGTAGGCGAAAAATGCCAAGTTTCTCGATGCGGCAATTTTGGAGTCAAGTTGTCGAAGTGACCCCGCCGCTGCATTTCTCGGGTTGGCGAACAATGGTTCACCGACTCGCTCCCGTTCGTCATTCAGCTGTTCGAACGAACGCTTTGGCATGTACGCCTCGCCCCGTACTTCAAACGTCACGTCCTCCTGTAGACGAAGGGGGATGGCACGAATCGTTTTCAAGTTTTGGGTGATGTCTTCACCCGTCGTACCGTCTCCACGTGTCGCACCACGTACGAGACGACCGTCCTCATATTTCAAAGAGACGGCAAGCCCATCAAATTTGAGTTCAGCCACGAATGTAGGTGTGTAGCCAAGGTCTTTCTCGATACGCTCCACCCACTCCACGAGTTCCTCTTTCGAGAAGACGTTGCCGAGTGACAGCATCGGTGTGTCATGCGTTACTTTGACGAACGCGTCAAGTGGGGCTCCGCCAACACGTTGCGTTGGAGAGTCCGGAGTCCGAAGTTCTGGATAGTCTGTTTCGATTTGAATCAACTCGTTCATCAAACGGTCGTACTCCGAGTCTGGTACACTCGGACGGTCAAGTACATAATACTCATAACCATATTGATTTAACGATTTGCGTAGTTCTTCTACACGTTCTGCCATCTCCATATCTTCACCTCATGCTTTTTCGATTGGGGCAAACTTGGCCAATAAACGCTTGATCCCGACTTCTGGGAATGCGATATCGACTTCGAGTTGGTCGCCTTCTCCACGTGTCTGTACGACCGTCCCTTGTCCCCATTTTTTATGATTCGCTTTGTCACCGACATTCCATCCGACCGTTTCGGCGCCGGACGATTGGGCAAGCTTTGGTTTTGGTTTCGAACTAAAGCCATTCACCGGCAACTTCCCTGGTGACTCGACCGGGTTCCATGGCATCGGTTTTCTCGCCTTGCCAGAACGTTCCAACAACGTTTCCGGCAATTCATGAAGGAATCTGGATTCCGGGTTGTTTTGGAAACGACCATACAACATCCGTGACTGAGCACGTGTCAAATAGAGACGTTTCTCAGCACGCGTGATCCCAACATAGGCGAGGCGACGTTCTTCTTCCATCTCTTCCTCGTCGTTCAAGGCACGACTATGCGGGAAGAGACCTTCTTCCATTCCGATCAAGAAGACGACCGGGAACTCGAGACCTTTGGCCGAGTGCAACGTCATCAATGTAACTTGATGCGACTCGTCGACTTCATCAAGCGAATCGAGATCAGATACGAGCGTCAAATCAGTGAGGAAAGCGACGAGTGTCTGTTCATCACTTTCTTTTTCAAAGTTTTGAGCGACCGACAGGAATTCCTGCAAGTTCTCGAGTCGACTTTCTGCTTCGAGTGTCTTCTCGATTTTGAGCATCTCCTCATACCCTGTCTTCTTCAATACTTCCTCAACGAGTTCTGAAATCGAGAGATAGTCCGCCATTTGTCGCAGGTCCATCATCATCTGACGGAAATCTGCAAGTTTCGTCGCCGTACGTGGGGCAATCCCCGACAGTTCAATGTCACGAATCGCATCCATGAGCGAGACGCCCTGCATATCCGCAAAGTCGCCTAATTTATCAATCGTCGCGGCACCGATGCCTCGCTTCGGCTCATTGACGACACGAACGAATGAGATGTCCTCGTCTGGGTTCGCAATCAAGCGCAAGTATGCCAAAACGTCCTTGATTTCTTTTCGCTCATAGAACTTTGTCCCGCCGACCATCTTATACGGGATGTTCGATTTAAGGAGCATTTCCTCAAGACCACGTGACTGAGCGTTCGTCCGGTACAGGACCGCCATTTGACCGTAGTCCATCCCTTCCATCTTCAATTCTTTCATCTGGTTCATGATGAAGAACGCCTCGTCACGGTCATCAGATGCGACGTGAAGCAAGAGCTTCTCTCCTTCAGCATTTTCAGTCCATAAGTTTTTATCTTTACGGGAAGCGTTGTTTTTGATCACACCGTTCGCCGCTTCTAAAATTCGTTTCGTCGAGCGATAGTTTTGTTCGAGTAAGATGACATGCGCGCTCGGGTAGTCTTTCTCGAACGTCAAGATATTGGCGATATCAGCACCACGCCAACGATAAATCGACTGATCCGAGTCCCCGACGACACATAAGTTTTCATGCGCCTGCGCAAGAAGTTTGACGAGCGTGTACTGGGCACGGTTCGTATCTTGATACTCATCGACGTGAATGTATTTGAATTTCTTTTGATAAAACGCCAACACGTCCGGCGCTTCTTGGAATAAGTGAATCGTCTTCATGATCAAATCATCGAAGTCGAGCACGTTATTTTGTTTCAATTTTTTCTCGTATGCCGTGTAGACGTCAGAGATGATTCGTTCATATGGATTGTTGCCGACAAGGGCTGCTGCGTCCTTTGCCGTTCGCAATTCGTTCTTATGGTTCGAGATCATCCCGAGAAGTGTACGCGGTTCATACTTTTTCGGGTCGAGATTCAACTCTTTCAACACTTGTTTGATAGCCGTCAATTGGTCCGAGGCATCTAAAATCGAAAAGCTCCGGTCGTATCGGATACGATCGATATCGCGTCGTAAAATACGGACACACATCGAGTGGAACGTGGAAATCCAAATGTCTTCGGCGACCCCACCGACGAGGCGCGCAATTCGGTCTTTCATCTCCCGTGCCGCCTTATTCGTGAATGTGATTGCTAAAATGTTCCACGGTGCCACTTGCTTCGCCGCCATCAAATAGGCAACGCGGTGCGTCAAGACACGCGTTTTACCAGACCCCGCACCCGCCATGATCAACAAAGGACCATCCGTATGCTTGACCGCTTCTGCTTGTTCCGGGTTCATACCTTTGACTAATTCTTCGCTAAGATTATACATAATCGTTTCCTTCCTTGTTCCAAACGTTTGTTCTTATTTTATCGGAGTGCTTGCACAGTCGCAAGTGCCCCTGCTAAGTCTTCATAAATGATATTGCCGACGACAATCGTATCGGCGTACGCTCCCATCAACCGAGCCGACTCTGCCCCATCGATGCCACCACCATAAAAGAGGTGTGCGTTCGGTAGCGCCAATCGAATTTCTTTCACGACGTCGACATTGCCGAGTCGTCCACTATATTCAATATAGAGGGAAGGGAGACGGAACAAATGATGCCCGACCTCGGCATACGCCACGACTTGTTCTAACGATAAGTCGCATGTTGACTCCGTTACGTGCGCCACTTTTGCGTCTGGATTTAAGACGAGGTAGCCTTGTGCCGTGATATGACGGGAATCAAAGAAGTGTCCATAACGCTCGAATGCGCGTGCATGATGTCCCACAATCCATTCCGGCGTTCCGGCGTTCAGCACGGTCGGTACAAAATAGTGATCGAATCCATCGATGACCTGGCTCGGTTGACTGATTTCAAGCGCGACCGGTAACCCGGCATCTCGGACTCTCGCGAAAAGCGCAAATGTATTTTCTGCATCAACACCGTCCGTCCCGCCTATCAGAAAGCCATCAGTGCCGGAGTGGATAAGCGCCTGGAGCGAATCCTCGTCGAGATATTTATTCGGATCTAGTTTAAATACGTGCCGCCATGACTGAAATTTCAATTCTTCCCCTCCCATCGAATCCTTCTCTAGTGTATCGATTTTTTACGTGACGTGCATCTCTCCAATAAAAAAGACTTGCCGAAGCAAGTCACGAACGTGCCGTACGATTCCGTTCCCGTTCCGTCAACCATTTCGCAACAAGCAGTGCGAATAGCGCATATACTGGGACAAACCAGAGCGGATTCGCTAAAAAGAATCCGAGCACTGGAATATCAAGTAATGGCGAGTCTGGCGAACAGAGCGCTGTCCCATTGACGACCGCGATGAACGGCAAGACAGGAACGATAAAGACGTATCCAAAATTAATCCAAAAGGCTTTCATATGACAATCTCCTTATCCTAAGATGATTGATTCTTTCGGATAGTTATACATCCGCTTCGGTTGTCTCCGTTGCAAGATGAGAATGAAGGCGATGACTCCGATTCGACCGATGAACATGAGAATCGTCAGCACCCATTTTCCGACGTTACTGAATTCGGAAGATAGACCGACAGATAGTCCAGTCGTCCCGAACGCGGAACAAGCCTCAAATAAGATTCGTGTCAATGAGGCATCTTCGAAGTAAGCCATGACCATGACTCCAGATAATAAGACGGCAAGCGACACCGTAATGATGACGAACGCTTTCCAAATATCCTCAAGGACAATCTCACGCCCGAAAATTTTGATCGATGAGTCTCCGCGGATGAACGCGACGACACCAAGAACGGCGACGGCAAACGTCGTCGTCCGAATCCCCCCACCGACAGACGATGGAGAGGCCCCGATGAACATGAGAATCGATAAGAGCAACATGCTCGCTTCCGAGAACAAGTTGACATCGACTGTCGATAATCCACCGTTACGTGTCGTCACGGACTGGAATAGCGAGTCCGAAAGAGACAGCCAGAGCGGCAAGTCTTTGAAGGCATTGTTGTATTCAAAGATGAACAAGCCGACTGTCCCGACAGCAATCAAAATAAAGAATGTCGAGACTGTCAACTTCGTGAACAAAGAGAATCGACTCGGGAACGTATGACGTTTCCGTGTGATGCGACTCACCAAATAAGTCCGAATCTCCACAAGAACCGGGAATCCGATGGCACCACCTGTCATGAGCGCGATTTGCGTGAAGATGACAAATGGATCTTCTCGGAATGGCGCGAGCGAGCTACCGGTAATATCGAAACCGGCGTTCGTCGTCGCACTGACCGACCCGAACAAGCCTTGTAAGAAGGCCTCGCCGGCGGTATCAAAATAATTTAAGTAATGGACACCGAGTAAGACGGCACCGACCGCCTCGATGGCGATTACGGTGATGACGATTTCCGTGATGTATTTGACAATCCCTGACATCGACGTCTGGTTTTGGTCACGTAAAATCAGTTGGCGTTCCCGAAACCCAATCCGCTTCCCAAGCAAAATCCACATGATCACATGCAAACTGATCAACCCGACACCGCTCACCTGAACGATGAACAAGATGATAAACAAACCAAACGTTGAAAATGTATCGGTGACCACGATCGGTGTGAGGCCGGTGACACTGACACAGCTCACCGCAAAGAAGACGAGGTCCGTAAACGTAATCGTCACACCCGGTTTGTGGGCGATCGGTAAGGCGAGGAGCAACACGGATAAAACGGCTGCCGCACTATAGATCAACACGAGTGTTTGGACTGGTGTTAAGTTTCGAAAGAACAATTGTAAGTTCCGCTTCATGAATGTTTGTTGCATCTCGCCCCTCCCCTCCATCAAAAACAAGATGACTCTTACGAGTCACCTTTTGTTTGTTGTAGACGTTCAAGAGCGAGATCATATCCGCCTGTCCCATAGTTCAAGCAACGTTTCACACGAGAAATCGTAGCCGTTGAGGCACCTGTTGCGTCCTCAATTTTGTGATACGTATTGCCTTCACGTATTTGACGTGCCACTTCTAGTCGTTGTGCAAGTGCTTGAATTTCATTAACAGTCGCTAAATCTTCGAATAATTGATAACAGTCTTCGAGTGTATCGAGCTTCAAAATTGCCTCAAACAATTGATCAAGCTCTCGACCTCGTAATTTATCGAGTTGCATCCGCAAGCATCCTCTCTACTCATACTTCTTTATCATTCTAAAGCAGGGGCGGCTCGGACTCAACTATTCATCGCAAAATCGCAGGAAATAGTACTTGTTTTTTCATGACTTCATAAATGCCGAGTGGAGTCGCCCGAACGTACGGCAAGTGTGTGGATGCTAAAAACAGTAACGTGTAAATCGGATCTTCGAACTGATACCCTCGTGCCACAAGCTCGTTACGCAGTTGTTTCTCTTGACCGATGAGCGTCTCAAGCGGCTCTGTCGACGTCATGCCACAGAGCGGTAATGGGATCTCGGCAACGATTTCTCCTCTGTCGACAAGGACGATGCCTCCTCCGAGTTCATTCATCCGCTCGAACGCTAGTAACATATCCTGTTTACATTTTCCTAAAATCAAATAGTCTCCACTGATCGAATACGAACTGACCAGACCGCCAAAATCTTTCGCAAATCCTTTCAGTACCGTGTTTAGTCGCCATTTCCCTTCCTTATCAAGCAACATCAAAAACGACTCGTCCTCATCGCGTGGCAATTCGTCCTGCCCTGTATCGTGCTTGATTTTAAACAGTTTCATGATGACCGAGTTGACCATGTCGAGACCGACGGGCATGCTGAACGACAAGTCTTGTGGTGTCAATTCAATCGAGACGTCAGTCGACGGCATCTTATCGAGTACCGCTTCCACCAATTCGTTCGGGAACAAGGACACACCATCTCGGAAAATCCATTGCCCTTTCGCGATGACTGCCGAAGGGCGTGGTTCTTCGATTGAGTCAAGAATATTCAGGTGTGCGATGCGTCCTGGCGCAATCGAACCGAGAATATGATCGAGATCGAAATGACGCGCCACGTTGTGCGACACGATGCGATACGCTTCGATTGCCGGTAACCCTTCTTCTATTAAGATGCGAACGAGAGCGTCCTGCATCCCGTCTTCATAAAAGCCGGGAGTCGAACCGTCCGTTGTCACCATGAGATGATCGAACGCGGTTAATCCGTTCGCAAGCAGATCACGAATCATCCCCGGTAAGTCTGGTCGAATCGAGGAATGACGAAGCGTCGTCGTGTAGCCTAATTCGAGTCGGTTGAGCGCCTCTTCCGCTGTCATCGCCTCATGGTCGCTGTGTACACCCATCAACGCCATTTTAGTCAATGTCTTTGGTGAGGCACCTGGAAAGTGCCCTTCGACCGGTAGACCGCACGTCTCTGCGTCAAGCATCCACTGGAGCATCTCATCGTCGCCTTTAAGAGCGCGCGGCCATGCTGTCAACTCCCCGGCCATCACGACGTCCGGATGATTGAACCATTCATGAATTCGTTCTGAATCGACGGCGACACTCTCTCGGTCGAGCTCGGTCTGCGTGTCGAGTCGTGCCCACCAATATGTGCTCGTCGGCAACTGTTGAATCGCTTCAAGCTGCGCAAACGCTTGCTCTTTTTCTTGTAAAAAAAGGAGCATGTTGTCATTGACGAGCGTCGTCGTTCCGCGCTCTCCTGCATACTTAGACAACGTCGCCGGATTGTATAATTGAAATGGATGAGCGTGTGGCTCGATATAACCAGGCACAATATATTTCCCTGACACATCAACCGTTTCGACCGCCGATTCTGGTAGATCTGGACCGACATAGACAATTCGGTCTCCCTCAATCCAAATGTTCGCTGTTTTCCATTGTTTCACATATACGTTCAAATACGTCGCGTTCTGTAAAACGAGCGAAGGTGGTCGTACTCGATCTACGACTTCAAGTTGCGAGCGAATCATCACTTTCGACCACGGTGCCCGCGCCGTTCTTTTTGTTGGCATCGAACCCAATCCTCCCTTTTCCCTTTCAATGCTATTAAGAAATAGTTTTGAAAGCGTTTTCTTTCCCTGTTTCAAGTTTACCTTTTCTCTGAAAGGGTCGCAAGTTATGTTCCCTATTGTAACAAATTTCACATATATTTTTCACAAAAAAGGCGGCTCTCCGCACGAAGAGTCGCCTACATCAAATTTGAGTCATGACCGTTTTGCGTAAATAGTGATGCAGCTGTTCTACCGGAATCGGTTTACTGTAATGATATCCCTGGATGAGTGAACCACTATATTCTAATACGAAAGCCAGTTGTTCCGGTCGTTCGACCCCTTCCGTGACGATATCGAGGCCGAGTGTGTGAAACGTTTGATACAATCCTTCTAATAACGCTCGATCAAATTTGTTCTCCGGAATCCCTTTGACGAAGTTCTGGTCAATTTTAATAATATCGAGACGTAGCGATTGAAGGTAAGATAGCGATGACGTGCCGACGCCGAAATCATCGAGTGATATTTTGACACCGATCGTCTTCAACGCTTGAATGAACTGTTGGAGTTCATATACATTCCCGCCGACCTCGCTCTCTGTGATTTCTACATGAAGTCGATAAGGCGGGAAGCTCGTTTTGGCGAGCGTTTCTTCTAGTGCCTCTATAAATGACCCATCTAAAATCTGGCGTTTCGACACATTGACAGACAAAAATAAATCAAAGCGTTCGGCATAGTCTTGAATCTCCGTGATCGCTTTTACAAGTACCCATCTCCCCACATCCGAAATGAGCCCAAGTTGTTCGGCAACGGGAATGAAGACACCCGGGGAGACGAATCCTTTTTGCGGATGATGCCAACGAATCAACGCTTCTACCCCTCTCACTTGAAACGGTTTCGGTGAGACGATTGGTTGATAATACAATTCGAATTCGTCATGACGTAGCGCATATCGCAAATCTCTTTCCATCTCGAGCGCCTGCAAGTAATGGCTCCCGTCTTCGATGTCCTGATAAGAGAGGATCTTGTCCTTCCCTGATGCTTTAACTTCGTGTAAGACGACATCGAGACGTGCCATCATGACCTCGTAGGAATGGTGGGAAGGTTCCAACTCATCGATTCCGATACTTAACGACAGATAGTTCATGCCTTGCTTCAAGCCCCATTCTCTCAAATCTTTCACCAGTTGATTCGCGACAATCAATAACTCTTCAGTCGCCCATCCAGGGTGAATCATGATGAATTCATCAGCTCCAATTCGGGCAACAAAACCATCCTCTTTGTAAAACATCAATCGGGACGCAAAGAAGGTTAACATCGCATCACCCGTCCGTTGACCGAACTGATCGTTGATTCGTCGGAAATTGTCGAGGTCAATCCCCATCACACCGATCGAGTGGGACGTGTTCGGCAAGTTCATAAACATGTCTTCAACGGCCAAGCGGTTCGGAAGACGTGTCAGAGAATCTCGAAAGGCACGCGTCAACGATTCCTTCTGTGTCTGTTCAAGTGCATCTAGCACTTCATTTATACTGACTGCCATCTCTTCGATTTCATCCTGTTGACGTGGATTCAATCGGATTCGTAAGCGACTGTTTCGCTCTTTCGTGATCCACTTCAATTCTTTAACGATGTCCATTAACCGTTTCGTGACGATTTGATTCACTGTCCAAAACAAGGTCAACAATAGTCCGAGACCGAGAACGAGAAGTCCAAGCATGCCCGTTTCTAACATCGTCTGTGTGTTTGAATAATACGTACGCTTCACCGAAAAATTGACTTCCCAGTTCGCATCTTGATAGACCGACTGCAGTGGTAACGAGACACGGGCAAACTGATTGTCTTGCTCAATCGTCAATCGTTGATGCGAGAGTGGACTGATGGAAAGTTTCGTTTTTGCCTGTACGCTCATCGCCGCCATGAAGTCCGGACCAATTTTTTGAATGAGGACAAGCGTGCCACCAGGTTCCCCAGTCCCATCACTCTTTACAATCGGATGACTCATGAACACGACGGGGCCGAAGTCTGTACCATATACCGCACTTTGTGTAACGCCAGACGAGTTGACGTAACGCACCAGTTCATTTGTGAAATCATTCTTCTCACTCTTACCGTCCAACTCATAAAATTGATTGAATTCGGAGTAGACGACCTCTCGATTTTCGTTGAGAAAAATCATCGCCCCAACCCCAAGATTGTCGAGCGTTTCTTCTCCCATATTGTTTTCAATAAACGATTCATTTTTGTTTTGAACGAAATCGTAGGCATTTGTCCAGACCGACCAATCAACAAGGATGCGCTCGAGCATGCTTCGATGATTGGCGAATACTTCTGTCACGCTCTCGATTTGATCGTGGGTCATCGCCTTGTCCTGTTCAATGCTCTTTTCTACGAAATACGGTTTGATGACAAACAGAATGACGCCAATGAAAAGTACGATGTTAATAGCAATCGCAATGAATAGTTTTGTTTGAACACGCAGGCCGACCACCCTCTTTCCCTAAGCTACTTTATTATTGTAGAACAGGATATCGGGATTCCCTTTTTTTCGCATGAAAAAAAGGATGGGTTGACCCATCCTTCAAATAATCTGTGTGAACGCCCGTGAACCGATGTCTATCCGGTAGAACGTATCCGGTAAATCGAGTTGTGCGATGGCTTCATAAACTGCTGTCTTCGCTTCAAGTAGCGTCGATTTCGTCGCTGTGATAACGAGCAAGCGACCACCGTTCCCAACGATTTGACCGTCCTGCTGTGCAGTTCCAGCGTGAAAGACGAGAACGTCCTGCGGGAGCGTCTCAAAACCAGACAACACTTGCCCGGTGACAGGTCGGTCCGGATAACCTTTCGCTGCGATGACGACCCCCATCGTATAACCCTCGACCCATTCAATCGAATATGGCTCTTTGCGGATGACCGTTTGAATCACGTCGAGGAGCGGTGATTTCAAATTCGGCAAAATAACTTCTGTCTCTGGGTCACCGAAGCGAGCATTAAATTCAATCACTTTTGGTCCGCTCGATGTCAAGATCAGTCCGGCGTATAAGAATCCTTCAAACGGAGTCCCTCGTTTGACCATCGTTTGAGCGAGGGGTTCGAGTACCGTCTTCACCGCTTCTTCATACACGTCCTCTGACAAATGCGGCATCGGACTGTAGGCACCCATACCACCTGTGTTCGGTCCCTTGTCACCGTCATAGGCACGTTTATGATCTTGTGACGTAATCATTGGAATGACACGCTCTCCCGAGACGAACGCCATGAGTGAAAATTCTTCCCCATCAAGGAACTCTTCAATGACGACCTGTGACTGTTGTCCGAATTTATCCGTCGTGAAAATATCACGTACCGCAGCTTCTGCCTCTTCCACTGTGAACGCGACCGTGACACCTTTTCCAGCAGCAAGACCGTCGGCTTTAACGACGAGCGGTGCTCCAAGTTTCTGAATATAGGAGAGCGCCGATTCTGCGTCCGTGAACGCTTCGTACGCTGCTGTCGGAATCCCCGCCTCCATCATGACCTCTTTTGCGAACGCTTTACTTCCTTCGAGCAGAGCCGCTGCTTTCGTCGGTCCAAAGATGTTCAATCCTTTAGCACAGAACGTATCGACGACCCCTGCCATCAAAGAAGACTCCGGTCCGACAATCGTCCATTCGATGTTCGTTTCTTCTGCGAACCGAGCAAGTGCCTCGACGTCTGTCTCATTGATCGATACACATGTCATACCTTCCATGAAGGCGTTACCTGGTGCAACGAAGACGTGATGCCCGTCTTGTTTTAATTTCCATGCGAGCGCATGCTCGCGTCCTCCTCGACCGATGACCATTACGTTCATGACGCGAACCCCTCTCAGTGTTTAAAATGTCTGACCGCTGTGAACACCATCGTAATACCGTGACGGTTTGCCGCTTCAATCGATTCAGCATCGCGGATTGACCCACCTGGTTGAATGATGGCCGTAATGCCTGCCGCTGCTGCCGCTTCGACCGTGTCTGCCATTGGGAAGAACGCGTCACTTCCAAGCGCTGCGCCTGTCGCACGCTCACCCGCTTGTTCGAAAGCAATTTTTGCTGCTCCAACGCGGTTCATCTGGCCCGCTCCAATCCCAATCGTCGTTTCGTCTTTTGCGACAACGATGGCGTTTGATTTGACATGCTTGACGACGCGCCATGCGAGTTTTAAATCTTCCCATTCTGATGCTGTCGGGCGACGGTCCGTCACGATTTGGCAAGCTGCATCATCGAGTGTCATGTCGTCCCCATCTTGTACGAGCAATCCTCCAGCGACAGCTGTTAAGCGCATCCCTGTCATTTGACCCATATCCAACGTTAACAGACGAAGGTTCTTTTTCTCTTTCAATCGTTCAAGTGCTGCCTCACTAAAGGATGGGGCAATGATGATCTCTAAAAAGATGTTTCGAAGGGCATCTGCCGTTTCTACATCGACTTCGCGGTTCAAGGCAACGATCCCACCAAAAATAGAGACCGGGTCAGCCGCATGTGCACGTTCGAACGCCTGAGAAATCGTCCGTCCTACTGCCACACCACATGGGTTCATATGTTTGACGACGACAGCAGCCGGTTCGTTCAATTCACTGAGTGCTTCAAGCGCCGCGTTCGTATCCTGAATGTTGTTATACGAAAGTTCTTTCCCGTGGAGTTGTGTCGCATTCGCGAGTGTCATCCCATCATATAAAGGCGTCTTATAGAACGCAGCTTGTTGGTGCGGGTTTTCTCCGTAACGAAGGTCTTGAACTTTTTCATACGTGACCGTCAATTGTTCTGGGAAAGTTTCTCCGATTTGACGTCCTAAATAATCGGCGATCAATGCGTCATAAGCAGCTGTATGACGAAACGCTTTCGTCGCGAGACGTTGGCGTGTCTCAAATGATGTGCCACCTTCACGTACTTCATCCGAAACGAGTGTATAGTCACTCGGATCAACGACAACCGTGACGCTCGCATGGTTTTTTGCAGCTGAACGCAACATGCTCGGTCCACCGATATCGATATTTTCAATCGCTTCTTCGTACGTCGTATTTTCTTTTGCAATCGTCTCTTTAAACGGATAAAGATTGACGACCACGTAATCGATTGGTTCGATATCATGGTCTTTCATTTGAGCGACATGTGTATCGAGGTCGCGACGTCCGAGCAATCCGCCGTGAACGAGTGGGTGTAACGTCTTGACACGACCATCTAACATTTCTGGGAACGATGTCACCTCAGAGATGTTTTTGACCGGTAAACCGGCTTTCTGGAGTGCAGCCTCGGTCCCTCCTGTCGAGATGAGTTCGATGCCTGCCTCATGTAGGACAGTTGCTAGTTCCACAATTCCTGTTTTATCAGAAACACTTAATAATGCTCTCACTTGAAAACCTCCTGTTGATTCAACACTTGTTGTAATACGCGCGGATACAGTTGATGTTCAATCGCTTGAATGCGTCGTGTCGCTTCCGTGCGGTCACATCCTTCAATCTCGACTGACGCTTGTGCGATGATCGGACCCGTGTCCATCCCCGCATCCACATAATGAACCGTCACGCCACTCGTCGACACGTTTGCGACAAGCGCCTGACCAATCGCGTCTTTCCCCGGAAACGCGGGCAAAAGTGAAGGATGAATGTTTATGATTCGGTTCGGATATGCGGATAGTAACACATTTCCGATCAAGCGCATATACCCTGCTAACACAATATAGTCCACTCGAAGCGAATCGAGAAGGACGAGGATTTCTTCCTCGAACTCCTCTTTAGACGCATACGTTTTCGGTGTGAAGGAAAAACTTGGAATCTCATGACGCTCCGCACGGTCGAGAACCGTCGCTTCTGGCTTGTCCGTGACGAGCAACACGCATTCCGCTGACAATTGTCCATCGGCAATCGCCTGCCAAATGGCTTCTGCGTTACTCCCCGACCCTGATGCAAAGATGGCAAATCGTTTCATTGGTCCACTCCTGAGATTCGGATTCCTGGACGACTTTCGACTTTCCCGATTCGATGCGCTGTCTCACCGACACGTTCGAGCGCCGCTTCGACCAGTTCCACATCTTCTGCACGTACCGTAATCATATAACCAATGCCCATGTTGAAGACGTTGAACATTTCCTGTTTCGAGATGTTTCCGACTTGTTCGAGCCAGTCGAATACAGGAAGGCTTGGCCAACTCGATGCATCGAACGTGATCCCGAGTCCTTCCGGTAACATACGAGGGACATTCTCATAGAAGCCACCACCTGTGATGTGTGCCATTCCTTGTACTTTACCTGTCGAAATCGCCGCTTTCGCCGCTTCAGCGTAAATGCGTGTCGGAAGAAGCAACGCGTTCCCAAGTGTCGTATCGAGCATCGCAATTTCATCCGTATAGTGAAGACCTTGCGCTTCGACGATATGACGTACAAGAGAAAAACCGTTTGAATGAACCCCTGAAGAAGCAAGCCCTAGAACGACATCTCCATCCTGAATCGTCGAACCGTCGAGTAAGTGCTCTTTCTCAACGACCCCGACCGCAAACCCGGCAATGTCATACTCCCCATCCGGGTACATTCCAGGCATCTCAGCCGTTTCTCCTCCGACGAGGGCACAACCGGCTTGGACACATCCTTCAGCGACCCCGGCGACGATGCGCTCGAGTTTAGCCGGCTCTGCTTTTCCTGTGGCGATATAGTCGAGAAAATAGAGCGGTTCTGCTCCATGAACGAGGCAATCGTTGACGCACATCGCGACGCAATCAATTCCAATCGTGTCATGTTGGTCGAGCGCGAAAGCCAACTTCAGTTTCGTCCCGACCCCATCCGTCCCACTCACGAGAATGGGATGTCTCATGTTCATCGAGCCGAGATCAATCATCGCCCCGAAACTACCGAGCCCTGTCATTACTTCTGGACGCATCGTCCGGGCAACATGACGTTTCATACGGGATACGGCCTCGTACCCTGCTTCTAAATTCACACCCGCTTGTTCATATCGAACGCTCATCGGTTTTCCCCCTTAAGCCTTTGTCTCTGTCACGAGTTCTGCAAGTTCAGTCGGATAAAGTCCCGTGAAGCATGCAGCACACTGCCCGCGTAACGCTCCTTCGAACGGACGATCGATGGCTTCGACCGTTCCATCCAATGTGAGAAACGCTAGTGAATCGGCACCAATCTCTTCTCTGATTTCTTCAACGGATTTGGTTGCCGCAATTAACTCTTCCTTCGTTGATGTATCGATTCCGTAATAGCATGGATGCTTGATTGGCGGTGACGTGATGCGCACATGCACTTCCGTCGCGCCTGCCTCTCGAAGCAAAGTGACGATTCTGCGGCTCGTCGTTCCTCGGACGATGGAATCATCGACCATAATGACCCGCTTCCCATTCACGACACCGCGTAACGCCGACAGTTTCATCTTCACGCCGCGCTCTCGTAATTCCTGAGAAGGTTGAATGAATGTCCGTCCGACATAACGGTTCTTAATAAGTCCCATCTCGTATGGGATTCCACTCGCTTCGGCATAACCGATTGCCGCGGAAATACTCGAGTCCGGCACACCCGTCACGACATCCGCTTCGACCGGCGCTTCTTCGAACATCTTTTTCCCCATGGCTTTACGCGCCGTATGCACGTTGATGCCGTCGATGATCGAGTCCGGACGTGAGAAGTAAATGTATTCCATCGAACACATCGCACGAACTGCCGCTTCACTGAAGCGTTCAGATGTGATGCCTTCATTCGTAATCATAAGTAACTCGCCTGGTTCAACATCTCGGACGTACGTCGCTCCAACGACGTCAAACGCACATGTCTCTGATGCGAAAACGTACGCACCGTCTTCCGTCTGCCCGAGTGACAAAGGACGTAACCCATGAACGTCGACTCCGACGTATAGGGCATCTTCTGTCAAAAATAAGAAGGCGAATGCTCCAACGAGACGAGCCAAGCTATCTGCAATGCGTTCTTTCAATGAATTACCGCGACTCCGCTTAATGAGATGGGCCACGACTTCCGTGTCGGACGTCGTCTGGAAGATCGCACCTTCCGCTTCGAGCATATGTTTCAACTCAGTCGCATTCACAAGGTTTCCGTTATGCGCCATCGCCAAATCACCTGTCAACGACTTGAAATGGAGCGGTTGAACGTTCTCGAGCGTGTTGCCGCCCGCTGTCGAGTAGCGTACGTGACCAATCGCATGATTCCCGGTGAGTGCATCGAGAGACGTTTCGTCAAATACTTCGGTGACGAGTCCGAGTCCACGTTTCGCGTGGAGACGCTCTCCGTCTGCCGTTACGATTCCCGTTCCTTCTTGGCCACGGTGCTGCAAACTGTGAAGTCCGTAGTAGGCAAGGTGTGACGCTTCGATGTGACCGAACACACCGAAGACGCCACATTCCTCGTTCATGCCTCGGATGTCATATAACATGGAATAGCTCCTTCCCATACACGTTCCAACTCTTGCACATCCATTTCAATCAAGCGGTCGCTCGCGCGAACGACAACGGTTGCCGCTTCTGTGACCGTTCCGATTGCCGTTCCGTTCGTCATGCTCGCGAATGCCTCGGCCTGCGTTTGGTCGACTGTCACGAGGAAGCGTGACTGGGATTCACTAAATAACGCAGTGACGAGATCTGTATCGATTGTGACGTCGACACCTAGCCCTGTTCCGAAAACGAGTTCTGGTAACGCTGCCGCAAGACCACCTTCTGACACATCGTGTGCCGCCGTGACAAGACCTTCACGAATCGCTTGAAGTAATGCTTTCTGCGTCTGACGTTCTTCCTGAAGGTCGAGTGTCGGCGCATGTCCGCTCACTTTTCCATCCTGCAACATTTGAAGGGCACTCCCCCCAAATTCTGCTTTTGTCTCTCCGAGTAAGAAGACGACGTCTCCGGCTTGTTTCGCAAACGATGTCGTAATGTGCTCTGGCTTCTCAATGAGACCGACCATTCCAACGACCGGTGTCGGATAAATGGCTTGTCCGTTCGATTCGTTGTACAACGATACGTTTCCACCAATCACAGGTGTATCGAGCGTCCGGCACGCTTCTGCCATTCCTTCAACGGCTTGGTCGAGCTGCCAGAACCCTTCCGGTTTATCCGGGCTTCCGAAGTTGAGACAGTCCGTCAAAGCAAGAGGCTCTGCACCACTCGCGACAATGTTACGTGCCGCCTCGGCGACAGCGATTGCCCCACCGACACGCGGGTCGAGATAGACGTATTTCGCGTTACAGTCGGTCGTCATCGCGAGCGACTTCTCCGTCTCACGAATGCGAATAACTGCAGCATCACTGCCCGGTGCGACGACTGTCGATGTTTGAACCATATGGTCGTATTGCTCATACACCCAACGTTTCGAGGCGATGCTCGGCATCGCAAGCACGTCTTTCCAAGTCGCCATCACATCTTCGACGATTGGTGTGACAGAACTCATGGCTTGGAAAGCTTCGTAGTAGGCTGGTACTTTTGAAGGTTTATGATAGACAGGAGCGTCTTCTGCGAGCGCGTCGACCGGTACCTCTGCTGCAACTTCTCCTTGGTGAACGAGGCGAAGCACTTTCTCTTCGATGACCTCGCCGACTTTGATCGCGTGAAGTCCCCACTTCGTCACGATCGCTTCAATCTCGTCTTCATGTCCGGCTTTGACAACGAGAAGCATCCGCTCTTGTGATTCCGATAGCATCATCTCGTAAGGCGTCATGCCTGTCTCACGTTGCGGGACGAGGTCTAAGTTCATCTCGATCCCCATACCGGCTTTCGAGGCCATCTCCGCTGAAGAAGAGGTCAATCCAGCTGCCCCCATGTCTTGAATCCCGACGAGCGCCGGGTGCTTGATGACTTCAAGACACGCTTCAATCAATAACTTCTCCATGAACGGGTCTCCGACTTGTACGGCTGGACGTTTCTCGTCCGCATCTTCCCCGAGTTCTTCAGAGGCGAACGTAGCACCATGGATTCCATCGCGTCCTGTCGTCGCTCCGACATACATGACCGAGTTCCCGACACCTTCTGCGATTCCTTTTTGAATGTCTTCATGACGGATGAAACCGACGCACATCGCATTGACGAGTGGGTTTCCAGAGTAGGCCGGGTCAAAGGCGACTTCGCCACCGACAGTCGGGATACCGACACAGTTTCCGTAACCGGCAATGCCTGATACGACATGACCGAATAAATGTTTCACACGTGATTCGTTCAAATCTCCGAAACGGAGTGAGTTCAACAATGCAATCGGACGGGCCCCCATCGAGAAGATGTCACGGATGATTCCGCCCACCCCAGTCGCCGCTCCTTGATAAGGTTCAATCGCTGACGGGTGGTTATGACTCTCGATTTTAAAGGCGACAGCTTGACCGTCTCCGATATCGACGATTCCAGCCCCTTCTCCTGGTCCTTGTAAGACATGCTTTCCGGTTGTCGGAAACTTCCGGAGCACAGGTTTCGAGTTTTTGTACGAACAGTGTTCAGACCACATGACCGAGAAGAGACCAATTTCTGTATAGTTTGGCTCCCGGCCAAGCAGTGAGACGACGAGTGCGTATTCGTCGTCCGATAATCCCATCGTGGCATAAATCTTTTCATCGCGGATTTGCGTAGCTGTCGGTTCAGTTGTAAGTAACATGTCGTGCCCCCCATTTTACAATTGACGTGAATAACCGTTTACCGTCTTCTCCACCGAGCAATGCTTCGACCGCACGCTCTGGGTGTGGCATCATGCCGAGTACGTTTCCTGCTTCGTTCGTGATGCCGGCGATATTTTCGACCGATCCGTTCGGGTTCTCTTTATAGGTGAACGCAATCTGACCATTTGCCTTCAATGTCTCGAGTGTCGCGTCGTCACAGTAGTAGTTGCCCTCACCGTGTGCGATTGGCACGCGAATCGTTTCCTGTGCCGCATAGTCACTTGTGAACATCGTCTCGTTATTTTCGACGACGAGGTCGACGGTCTTACACATGAATTTCAAATCACGATTTCGCATCAATACACCAGGGAGGAGTCCCGCTTCGACAAGTACTTGGAATCCGTTACATACCCCAAGCACCGGACGTCCTTCTTCTGCGAAACGTTTTACCTCCGACATAATCGGTGAAAATTGGGCGATTGACCCGCAACGCAAGTAATCTCCATATGAGAAGCCACCTGGTAAGAGCACCCCATCGAACCCTTCAAGTGAGGTTTCTGTATGGAACACGTATTCCGCTTCTTCCCCGAGCACGTCTTTTACCGCATGATACATGTCGAGGTCACAGTTTGATCCTGGAAAGACGATGACCGCAAACTTCATGCAAGTACCCCCATCTCGATTTCATAATTCTCAATAACCGTGTTGACGAGTAATTTCTCACACATCTCTTTGACCATGTCTTCTGTCGTTTCGTCAGCGACCTGAAGCTCGATGACTTTCCCGATGCGGACCGATTCAATTCCAGCGAATCCAAGATGCTCAAGTCCGCCTTTCACAGCTACTCCTTGTGGGTCGAGTACACTTTCACGTAATGTCACATACACGTTTACTTTTTTCATTGTCCATTTCCCCCTATGCGTGTTAACAATTGTCCATATGTCTCAGTCAAAGAACCTAAATCGCGACGGAATACGTCCTTATCCAACTTTTGTTTCGTCTCTTTGTCCCACAGTCGGCACGTGTCTGGTGAAATCTCATCCGCTAAGATGATGGTTCCGTCCACTTTCCCGAATTCTAGTTTGAAATCAATCACGTCAATGCCGTGTTGACCGAAGAAATCGAGTAATACGTCATTTACCCAAAGACCAAGTTGTCGCAATGTTTCGACTTCTTTATGTGTAGCGACTTGCAACAAACGGATATGATCTTCTGTAAGGAGCGGATCCCCAAGAGCATCATCCTTATAGTAGAACTCGACAATCGGTGCAAGGAGCGGCGTCCCTTCTCCCCAACCTAATCGTTTCGCCAGGCTTCCTGCCGCTACGTTTCGGACAACCACTTCTAACGGAATGATGTCAACACGGCGTACCAACTGTTCTCGCTCTGAGATTCGTTTGATAAAGTGCGTCGGAATCTTGTTGTCATGCATCAATTCGAACAGCTGTGTCGTGATGGCGTTGTTCAGGATCCCCTTCCCATCAATCGACTCTTTCTTCTCTCCATTGAATGCTGTCGCATCGTCTTTATAATATACGCGAAGCACACCCGCTTCTTCTGTCTCAAATAACGCTTTCGCTTTGCCTTCATAAATTGCTTTCATCTGAACCGTCCCCCTTAAAAGTGAGAGGGGCATATCGCCCCTCAACGATTACAAACCACAGCGTTCAAAAATTGTATCGACACGGCGTACGTGATAACGCGGATCGAACAATTCATCGAGCTCTTCACTCGTAAAGAGTGCGCCCATTTCTTTGTCCTCTTCAATCAATGTTCGGAACATCGTCTCTTCTTCCCACGCTTGCATCGCCTTCGGTTGAACCGCGTCATATGCGGCTTCACGCGACCAGCCTTTCTCGATGAGGCCGAGTAGAATACGTTGCGAGAAGATAATCCCAAACGTACGATCCATGTTGCGACGCATGTTATCCGGGAAGACCGTCAAGTTCTTCACGATATTACCGAAGCGATTCAACATATAGTTAAGAAGAATCGTCGCATCCGGAATAATGATGCGTTCTGCTGACGAGTGCGAGATGTCACGCTCATGCCAAAGCGGAACATTTTCATAAGCCGTCATCATATGACCGCGAATGACACGCGCAAGACCCGTCATGTTTTCAGAACCGATCGGGTTTCGTTTATGTGGCATAGCCGACGATCCTTTTTGTCCTTTTGCGAAGAACTCTTCCACTTCACGTGTCTCTGTCTTTTGAAGACCACGAATCTCGGTAGCCATCTTTTCAATCGATGTCGCAATCAATGCGAGTGTCGACATGTACTCGGCATGGCGGTCCCGTTGGAGCGTCTGTGTCGAGATCGGTGCAGCTTGGATACCGAGCTTGTCACACACATATGATTCGATGAACGGATCGATATTCGCAAACGTTCCGACGGCTCCGCTCATTTTCCCAAACTCAATCGTTTCGCGTGCTGCCATGAAGCGTTTCTTGTTTCGCTTCATTTCTTCATACCAGAGGGCGAGCTTCAAACCGAACGTTGTCGGCTCTGCGTGGACACCGTGTGTCCGTCCCATCATGATGTCATATTTATGTGCTTTCGCTTTTTCTGCAAGAATGCCGATGAAGCGATCTAAATCGGCTTCTAAGATGTCATTTGCTTGCTTGATTAAGTACGAGAGTGCCGTATCGACGACATCCGTCGACGTCAATCCGTAGTGTACCCACTTTTTCTCTTCTCCGAGTGTCTCAGAAACGGCACGGGTGAAGGCAATCACATCGTGACGCGTTTCTTGTTCAATTTCTAAAATACGATCAACATCAAACGATGCTTTGTCCCAAAGGACTTGTACATCTTCTTTCGGGATAATCCCAAGTTCACTCCAAGCCTCACACGCGTAAAGCTCAACTTTTAACCAAGCCTCGAACTTATTTTGATCAGTCCAAATGTTCGCCATCTCTGGGCGGGTATAGCGTGAAATCATAAAACGGTCTCCTTCCAAATTGCCAATTGTTCGATGGTATGAAGCGCATCCTCGACCGTGTCACCGAGAACATTCAAGTGTCCCATCTTGCGACCCGTCTTCGCTTCATCTTTTCCATACAGATGTAGTTTAACATTCGATGGCAATGCTTTGACATTGAGTCGTTGCATATGTTCACCGAGAAGATTGACCATGACAACCGGAGTGGTCAGTGTCGTACGTCCGAGACGCATCCCCGTCACGGCTCGAATGTGTTGTTCAAATTGTGAGGTCTCACATGCATCAATCGTGTAATGTCCAGAATTATGTGGACGTGGTGCGAGTTCGTTTACGTAAAGGCGACCATCTGGCATGACAAACAACTCGACAGCGAGTGTTCCCATCAACCCGATGTGGTCTGCGAGTTGAAGTGCGAGATGTCTCGCATCTTCTTGAATCTCATCAGCGACACGAGCTGGTACGATGGATAGATGTAGAATGTTGTTATGATGAATATTTTCACTGATTGGGAACGTCGACGTTTCTTCTTCTCCACGTGTCACGATGACCGAGATCTCTTTTTCAAACGGCAACCAAGCTTCAGCGACATATTCTTGTTCCGTGAACTGTTCAATGAATGCCTGCACATCCTGTTCCGTCCGAATGACTGTCTGCCCTTTTCCGTCATAGCCGAAGCGACACGTTTTGACGACAAATGGCAACCCAAGCTTCTCTTTCGCTTCCCGAACATCTCGAACGGTACGGACTGAAACATAAGGTGCGACTCGTAGTCCCGCAGATTTAATCATTTGTTTTTCTAAGATGCGATGTTGCGTCGCTTTCAATACATCCATTCCTTGTGGACATTTTTCTTCAATCGCAGCAATCATCTCTGTGTCGATATTCTCAAATTCGTATGTCACGATGTCAGAACGGTCGGCGAGTTTCTTTGCGGCGTCGACATCATCAAATGAGGCAACAATGGAATCTGCCACTTGAGCAGTCGGTGCATGTGGGTTTGGATCGAGACAAAGTGTCGTATACCCCATTGCACTCGCACTAAGAGACATCATCCGTCCAAGTTGTCCTCCACCTAAAATTCCGATTCTCATCAGACCAACTCCTCCGTTCCTCGCATCGCCATCTCTTGTTTTTTCTCCCGAAATGCATCAAGTCGATTTGTAATGTCTGTGGAGTGAATGCTAAGAATTTGAGCAGCAAGTAATCCCGCATTCGTTGCTCCCGCTTTACCAATCGCAACAGTTGCTACTGGAATTCCTGCAGGCATCTGAACAATCGAGAGTAGCGAATCCATTCCATTGAGAGCTTTAGACTGAACTGGGACACCGATGACAGGAAGTGTCGTTTTCGCAGCTACCATTCCAGGAAGGTGGGCTGCTCCACCAGCACCCGCAATGATTACTTGAATGCCTCTGCCCCGTGCCTCTTCAGCATATTCGAACATAAGGTCTGGTGTACGGTGAGCTGATACGACTTGTTTTTCATATGGAATCTGTAACTCATCTAACATGTCACATGTATGTTTCATCGTCTCCCAGTCAGATGAACTACCCATGATTACTCCAACTACTACGTTCATTCCAAATGTCCCCCTTACAAAAAGAAATCCCTAAACCGAGCAATCAGTTTAGGGTATAGGCATGACAAATACACGTCAGCTACACCCCATAGTCTGATCAGAATCGGTGATCAGGTAGAAACTTGCAAGCCATTTCCTTGCGATTATATGGAGCACTATTTATTTTTCCTATCTCACACGCCTATCGTACCTTGTTCTTTGAAAACATGTCAATAAACTGCGAACATTTTAATTGTCTGAATATTTATCGTTCGCTTTTTGGATATAAGAAGAATCTTCTCTGTATATCCTGTATCCTATTAAAAAAGGGGGAGTTAGATGAGTTACATATCGAGTCTTCGGGAAGTGATTGGCAACCGTCCGATCATCAGCGTCGGAGCGACCATTTTGGTCATCAACCAAAAACAAGAGGTACTGATGCAATTCCGATCGGATACACTTGACTGGGGTTTACCAGGAGGATCGATGGAGCTCGGAGAAACGTTGGAAGAAGTCGCTGCACGAGAATTAAAAGAAGAAACTGGACTTTTCGCTAAGCAATTTGAATTCATTCAAGTCTTTTCCGGTCCGAATGGTTACTTTAAATATCCGAACGGCGATGAAACATACGGTGTCATCCATTTATATCAGGCAAAAGGAGTACATGGAGAGCTTCTGATGGAAGACGGTGAAAGCCTGGCTCTTGAATACTTTAGTAAAGAGAATCTTCCTAAAAAGATAGAGAAACGCGCTCAAACTTTATTGGATGCGCTTGGAGACCGATGTTTTGAACGCAAGCATTCATTTTAAGATATAAAAAAGCCGTCACACAGATAGTGTGACGGCTTGGCATTAGGATTCTTTAGAGACGCATTCAAATAAAATCGATTGATGGGAATGGACAGGTTCATCTTTGGCTCCCGTTTGCTCAAAGACGGGCTTTTCAATGCGGCGTATAGGACGATAACCCATTTCATTGATTCGATCTAAACATTCGCTGACCGTTTCATTTGGTTCGACATATACTTTGATCTTCTTAGCCATTTCTTACGTCCTCTCTTCCACTAGACTTAATCGATGATAAGAAAAAACGGCGGCCCTTGAGCGAATGCTCCAGAACCACCGTTTGCCTGGCAACGTCCTATCCTCACAGGGGGAGAACCCCCAACTACTTTCGGCGCTGAGACGCTTAACTTCCGTGTTCGGCATGGGAACGGGTGTGGCCGTCTCGCTATCGC
>NZ_JAQPZO010000011.1:0-91566 GCF_037619445.1 Exiguobacterium sp. USCH10
CGCGGATGGCGATGCGGTCCTCGAGCAGCTTGTTGTAGATGAACCGGGCGCAGCCGATCGTCTTGATGAGGAACTCGACCTGTGCAGGCGTCGGGTGGAGCCTATATTTGTAGCCTTTCAGCATGTCCGCCCCTCCTCCCTTCAGAAGATCGTGATGTGTCCTCCTCGTCCGATACCCGCGGAAGGGGAGGAATAATCTGACGGAATCACGAACTTTTGTTCGTCATATCTGTCACAGGGGGAAAAGACGTTTGGACCGGGCGATTCATCTCCCACCTACGCTGGGCTTCGCCCCGAGACGCTTAGAGGAGGGAGAATTCTCGCCTACTTTTGTTAAATAAAATTCCCGAAATGCGATACATGCGTTGATTAGTAACAAAGTGATTGCGGTAACCTTAAGACGAAACTTTCATTTGGTTCAGCCTTTCAAATAGCTTCGCATACAGCCCCATACCGATGAGTGCCGACAGCAAGATGAGTGTGAACACAGCGAGCGGGGAGAGAAATCCTGATGCAAATACCGTCACCGGTGCGAGGAACTTGCCGATTGTGTTTTGGAGCGTATCGGTCGCGAGGTATTGTCCACGTGACTCGATTGGTGCATAGTGACTAACGAAACTCTGACTGACGGGAGAACGAATCAGCTCCCCGAACGTGAACATGGTCGTGACGATGAGCAAGTACCAGATATTTGATGAGAAGGCGACGAGAAACGTCCCGAAACCTCCTAGGAAAGTCGACAATAGTAAAACACGCCGTTCGTCCCACGCCCGAAACACACGTGTGACAGGAATGATGAAGACGACGAACAAGAGGCCGTTATATGCAACGAGCCAGCCGAATAAGACTGTATTCGAGACGTTGAACGTGGCCGGAGTTTGTTCAATCAAATAGACAGGTAAATACACGTCTAGCTGCATGATTGGGATTAAGGCGAATACGCCAGCAATCAGATAGAGGCGGAAAAGCGGGTCAATCAAAATCGTTGCATACGACCGCCCTTGGGTGAAAAATGTCGTTGCGACCGTCTTCTCGGTCGAGACCGGTCGTGTTTCACTGGTTAGAACCGCGAGCAAACCCCCGTAACCAAAAAGAACAAGGGCGCAGCCGAGGAGGAGCGCCTGACGATACTCGAAAAAGAGGACCGCGCCAAGAAGCGGACCGAGAACAGCACCGATATTGTTCGAAGCCATAAACGTCGCGAATACATTCCGTAAATGTTCAGTCGGAACGAGGTCGGCGACCATCGCCGAGCTGGCCGGTTTGTAGATGGCACCCATAAAACCGATGCTGATGTAGGTGATGTAATCGACATAGGCGTTCGTTGATAAAGCGAAAACGAGGAATAGGAAACCTTGTGAGAACGTCCCGGCGAGCATGACGGGGCGGCGACCAATCTCATCTGCAAGCGAACCGCCAATCAAGCTGCCGACTAGCAGGAACAACGGTGGCACGGCCATGAGTAGTCCGGCTAGCTCGACACCGAGCGTCCGGGCGAAATAGACGGTGATGAATGGAAAGTACATCCAAAACAAGAGGTTGAATAAGCCTTCGCCGAATAAGCGGACTTTCAGATTGAGGTCCCAACGGTATAATTCCATAGATATGCTCCTTTCAAGAGTCTCTCTTTAATGTAAGAGGTCGTGGAGAGAAAGAATAGACTTATGTTGCGGGATTTGCTAGACTAAAAATAGAAAAAGCGAATATATAGGCGCTTGTTTGCGTTGTACTATAAAACGAACGTATGTTTGTAAAATGACCTCCGATATAATCATCGGAGGTCATTTTTATTGTGTCGTCTTCATCGATTTAAAGCTATGGGCGAAAGATCCCTCAAATAGCTCGTCATTTTCAGGCAACAATTTTCCAATCATCGAAAGGTGTCGGGTAACCTGTGCGCATTGCTCGGTGTGACTCAGCGATCGTCAAAATCCTAGTAAAAAATCGACCCCCGTCATGGAGGTCGAATGAATCAACTCGATGATGCTTTTTTATATTGCTGGAAGAAGACTTCAATCTCTTCTGCAGGCAAAGGACGATTGTAGAAATATCCTTGTGCCTGGTTACACGATTCGGCTTTTAGGAAAGCGACTTGATTCTCCGTCTCGACGCCTTCCGCGATGACGTTCAAATCAAGCTCGTGCGCCATGCGGATGATCGTTTTGACGAGGGCCGCATCCTTCTCGTCGCTCTCGATGTTCCTCGTGAAGTGCTGGTCGATTTTCAGCGTATCGATCGGGAACAGCTTCAAGTAGCTGAGGGACGAATACCCGGTCCCGAAGTCGTCAATCGAGAGATGGGCACCGAGGGCGACGAGCTCATGCATCGTCTCGATGGCACGGTCCGCACTTTGGATGACGCTCTCGGTCAACTCGAGCTCTAAATATTTCGCGTCGAGACCGGAAGCATCGAGCGCGCGACTGACGACTTCCGGTAAGTCTTTTTGAGCGAACTGGATGGCTGAAATGTTGACGGCGACCCGGAATGGGGGGATGCCCGCATCTTGCCACGCCTTGTTTTGGCGACACGCCTCATTCAAGACGAACTCACCGAGGCGATGGATGCTTCCTGTCTCTTCGGCGATTGGAATGAACTCGCCCGGCGAAATCATCCCGAGTTCTGGATGGTGCCAACGGACGAGCGCCTCCATGCCGATCACCATTTCCGTCTCCAACTGGATTTGCGGTTGATAGTGGACGGTGAACTCGCCCCGGCCGATTCCTTTACGGAGTGCCATCGACAAGTTCGAGCGACGGGATACCGATTCGTTCAGTTCATTCGTGAAGAACTGATAGCCATTCTTCCCGTCAGCCTTTGCCCGATACATGGCGATATCAGCGTTCTTGATCAAATCTTCGGCCGTATCCCCGTCGGACGGGTGAAGACTGATGCCGATCGATGCGCCTGTGAACACTTCCTCGTTTTCAAGTTCGAACGGGGGATGTAAGACGTTAATCAACTCTTGTGCGCGATGGGCCGCCAAGTTACTTTTCGTATGCGGCGACAAGATGATGAACTCATCGCCACCGAGACGGGCGAGCGTGTCCGACTTTTGAATCGTCGATTGGATTCGGGTCGTCACTTGCTTCAAAAACTGGTCGCCGATCGAGTGGCCGAAGCGGTCATTGATGACTTTGAAGTTGTCGAGGTCGATATAGTATAAGGCGAACGGTTCTTGCTGGGACTGACCGAGTAGTGCGTCGAGTCGGTCGCTGAACAAGCGACGGTTCGGGAGACCGGTGAGTGGGTCCAAATAGACGAGGTCGTTGATTTGCGCCTCGATGCGTTTCCGTTCACTGATGTCACGGATGATGCTGCTGAAGAAGATTCCCTTATCCGTCTTCCACGTACCGAGCGACATCTCGATTGGCACTTCGACACCATCTTTTCGTAAGCCGATGAGTTCGACCGTTTGACCGATGACGCGTTTCTCACCCGTCTTCTCGTAACGTTGCATCCCGCGCTCATGCGCATCTCGGAAGCGTTCCGGGATGATGGCGACAATCGATTGCCCAATCATCTCGTCATACGTATATCCGAACAAATCGGTCGCCCCGTGATTCCACTGGAGAATGATACGGTTATGGTCAGCGACGATGATAGCATCAGACGCCGATTCGATGATCGATTCAAATTTCAGCTCGAGTTCTTCAGACTGCGCCTCGAGCTGTGACGCCGTTCTCAGTGAGATGTACATGATCACGAACAAGGTCATGACGCTCGCTGCGATGACGTAGGCGAGGAGGGTGCTATCGACCGCATAACCGCTCATCGACTTGCTGACTCCTTCTGTCGGCGTGAACTGTGCCGCGCCCATCCCGACGTAGTGCATCCCTGATACGGCGACACCGATCAAGACCGAGCTGGCGAGACGGCGCCAATGGAACCGCGAGACGTTCGGGATATAAAAGAGGATGTATAGTCCGACGAGCGAAGCGACGAATGCGACGATGGCGGACGCGATCCACATGACCGGGTCATAGGTGAGGATGGCGTTCATCTGCATCGCTTCCATCCCGATGTAATGCATCGAGACGACCCCGACACTGATTAAGAAGGCGCAAAAGACGAGTTGCGTCGGTCGTGTCTCCGGATGGCTGATAATCCAGAAGGCGAGCCCGGAAGCGACGACGGCTGGTATGATTGACAACAAGACGATCCCGAGGTGATACGTCACGTCATCGTTTAGGTGGAACGCCAGCATGCCGATAAAGTGCATCGCCCAAATTCCGAGTCCGAGGCTGAAAGCCCCGGCTAAAACCCAGCTGAACCGTGAGGCGTATTTCGCATATTTCAAACGACTGCTAATATCGAGAGCGACACCTGCAGCGAAGATGGCAACAGCGATAGAAAGAATGACGAGTGGTAAGTTGTACGAGCTACTGAGGTGATGTTCGATTCGAAACAGTCCTTTCGATTTCAAATGGTTCAATGAGTGAATGAATTGAAAAGTGCTTTATTAGAGTAGCATATTCCAGAATCGCACTTCCTGCCCCGTTTTGTAAGGTGGGTCAATCTTTTTGAGCGAATCACACATTGCGGAATTTTTTTCGAAACGGTATCGTTAAGTGAAGAAGAGAAAGGGTGATTCTTGATGGAGACGATGAACGGGACGGCCCGTATCCGTGGGGCCTATTCGACACTGAGCAAGAAAGAGCAACGCATTGCCGACTATATTTTAAAACAACCAGAACAAATCATTCACCATACAATCAATCAAGTGGCAGATGACCTTGATGTCGCCGAATCGACCGTGTTCCGCTTTTGTCAGCGCGTCGGTTTTAAAGGCTATCAGGCGCTAAAAATCGCGCTCGCCTCGGATGTCGTCGCACCGCTTCAGGACATCCATGAAGATATCACGGAGACGGATACGGCGCTTGAAATTGCGGAGAAAATTTTTTCGACGAACGGGAAGACGATCGAGTCGACGCGTCAGATTTTAGAAGGGGACTCCTTAGAGAAAACGGTCGAGCTGTTCCTCGGGGCACGCCGCATCGAATTTTTCGGGAGCGGTGGGTCAGCCGTCGTCGCGTTAGACGCCTATCATAAGTTCGTCCGAAGCGGGCTTCAAGTGAGTGCGATGCTCGAGTCGCATATGCAACTCATGTCAGCCTCACAATTGACGACAGCGGACGTCGCCGTCGTCATCTCGCACTCAGGTGCCTCGAAAGAAACACTCGATATCGCCAAACTCCTAAAAGAGAAAGGTGTCCCGACGATCGCCATCACGAACTACGCGAAGTCACCGCTCTCGAAGATTGCAGACGTGTCGCTCTATACGGTGTCCCAAGAGACGGCGTTTCGTTCAGAGGCGCTCGCTTCCCGAATCGCGGAACTCAGTTTGATTGATGCCTTGTTTACAGCTGTCATGATGCGACGCGGGGAAGCGGGACGCGCGTCTCTCCAACAGATGCGTGAGGCAATCAGTTCAAGAAGAATTTAAAAAGGATAGTTGCTGATATGAACCAACAGTTATTTTTAAGTGAAATCGAACATCCAAAGTGGGAAGGTAAAATAAAAGAGATTATGGAATCTCATGAAGGCGCAGTCCCTATCCCGGAACAAAAAGATGAAGGTAGACATCTTGAGACTAGAAATGCTTTTTGGTACAGGGCTACTATTGAGGAAGAGATAGTTGGAATTGGTCGTCTAGAGGAAAAAGAGGCTAGTAGTTTTGAAGTTACAATTTTGATTGATAACAATTATGTAGGAAAAGGGTATGGAAAAATTTTTTTAAATAAACTAGAGATTGAAGCCTTAAAACACGGAGCAAGTTCAATCATTGCAATCGTTAGCCCTGAGAATACAAGAGCTGAACATGTTGTGAGTTGGTTTGAATCTGAAGGGTATAAGGTTTTAACTGCAGGTAATATTAATATATTACTGAGGGCAGGAAAATCAATTCAGTTGGTTAAAATTATAATAGATGAGTATTAACTATTAGAGGTCAAATACTATAGAAGTATTTGGTCGTTCTCGAGGACGGGTTTAATCATTTTCTTAAATGTGCCGATTCTAAAAAAAAAAAGCCAGATTTCCTGTCACCAAATACGATAGGAAATCTGGCTTTTTTTTAGTCATTCCAATAAACTGCAGCTCCCAATCCATCTGCAACAACCCATGCATTCCCAACGTCCACGATTTCTCCCGTGAACGATTTATTAATAGCATCATAGATTTCTTGTGATGAAGCTTCTACACCTAATCGAACAAGGGATTGAGCAGCAATCTTTCTAGCAAGTAAAGAATCTTCACGACCTAAAAAATATGTATAGCGGTAAGGACTACCGACATCTGGTGAGAATACTTGTGAGAATCCCTTTCCGTGAACACCATAACTTAAAGTGGTAGGATCACCTGAATGAATGGCTTGGTACGGATCATAGAGATCTTTGACCATGTCAGTATAAAAACTGTCTCCAGTATTCATCAGTCTGTCAGTGACACGGTAAGTGGCGAATTGGATTGTATCTTTTTCGGAAACCCAACCTTTTTGATTGTTGTAAGTAACATACACCCAGCCATTATATTTTTTATTTGCAGTAAATCGAGCATTGGAAGGAATGATTGTTATCTTTCGTTTACCTGGCAAATAGGATTCATATAAAGAAATGTTCTTTAATGTACCGTACGGACGGGGGATGAACTCTTCAATTAGAAATCGAGAGGTTAAATTCTTTTTAGCAATCCATGCTTCTGTATCTTTAAATTTGATAAGAGCCCATGACTCATAATAACCTTTCACCTCTACTTTTGACTTTGCCTTGAGAGATGCGATTTTTTTCGATTTGACTGACTTGGTAGTGTATAGGGATGAAGTTTGATTTAAGATCGCTGTTTCTTTTCGAATGAGAGGTGCAAGTTTTGACTTAGGTACCCAAACTATTTTCTCGTTATACTGGATATTTGCCCAACTTTTATAAGTACTTAATTGCGCAACATATACATGCTTTGGAACAATTAACACTTTTTTTGAGGATGTTGACCTCGAGGCATAGGCCTGAATACTTTCTTGCGTATACATGTGTTGTTTAGAAGATCGTGTAGCCGCATCAATTGATGGTACAGTGATAAACAAACTGATTAATAGCATGAAAATTATAACAAGAACAGACGGTGACTTATACTTCATAGTCATTCATATACACTCCAATCATAATGTTGTAATAACATATAAAATATACTATCATAAATAATTAATTTCCTATTTTTATAATATTTTTTAAAAATAAAGAACTTAATTACTTGCCCATTTCAATGCGTCGAATCTAAAGAAAACAGGGTTAACTTCTACAAAAAGGTGGAAATTATAAACTCTGAGGGCAAAGCGAGGCTTAGAGAGAGAAGGTGGACCGATGAACCATATTGATTTTTTATCTTCCGACCACTACAACGAGTTCAAACGGTTAGCACAACGACTCACGGATCCTGGCAGTACCAGTCGCGAATACTTCGCCGCGCTATATGTACTTGCGGGTCATTCGCATATCCGAGAATGTTTGCTTCCTTATATAGACCTCGAAGCTGGGAAGATTCGAACCTCTACAATCATCGATGACAACACGTTCGATAAACGAGAGTTTGTACTCGCCAAACTCGTCATTCACTTGTATAACTCAAAAGAATGGGTCCTTCCGACCGAATTGATTGCCTTGCCGGAAGAGGACTATAAACTAGCGATGCAGGCGATCACGCTGTGCCGAAATGAACAATTTGACGGGGTCACGATCCCGAGCGACTGATGACATCCTGTTCCGTTTGCGACAGGGTGTTTTTCGTCTAGTGAAAAGGAGGAAAGACCGTGTCACTCAATACATCGATGTTGACCATCTTGATTGTGCTCTTATTGATGATGATGACAGCTCCACCGCTACTTCTGTTTTACTTGTGGCGACGTGACCGAAACCAACGTGAGCACTCCGTCCTCCGTAACTTCCCCATTCTCGGAAAACTGCGTTATATGTTCGAGAAGATGGGTCCGGAGCTTCGGCAATATTTGTTCTTGAATGACAACGAGGCGAAGCCGTTCTCGCGAAACGAATACGAGGCGGCCGTCATTGCCGGAAAATACAAGTCACGCATCATCGGCTTCGGTTCGGAGCGAGACTTTGACGCGGGTGGGTTCTATCTTCAAAACGCATTGTACCCGACAAAACGGAACGAACTACGGATCGACAATTCAACAAAAGTGTCGACATGGGTGTATGAACTCGATGAGGATAACCTCTTCACCCGAAAAGAGCATCTCGTCGAACGTGACATCTCCCCGTACTTATTGACAGAAGAAGACACCGTCATCATCGGGAAAGAGACGTGTCGGGAGCCGTTCTATGTTCGCGGCCTCGTCGGGCAGTCGGCGATGAGCTTCGGTTCGCTCGGGGACAAGGCGATCACGGCCCTTTCCATCGGACTCGGTCGTGCGGGCGGGACATGGATGAACACGGGAGAAGGTGGTCTTTCGGATTATCATTTGAAAGGGAATGTCGACATCATCTGTCAAATCGGTCCGGCACTATTTGGCGTCCGGGATGAAGACGGGGCGTTCTCGGTAGAGGCGTTCAAACAGAAGAGCGCGATCCCACAAGTGAAGGCGTTCGAGCTGAAACTCGCACAAGGGGCGAAGACGCGTGGGGGACATATCGACGGCTCGAAAGTGACTGAGGAGATCGCCCGCATCCGCCACGTACGCGTCGGTGAGACGATTGACAGTCCGAACCGGTTCTCCGAGTTTCAGACGCATCAAGAGCTGTTGGCCTTTATCGAAAAGTTGCGTGAGATTGGTGGGAAGCCGGTCGGCATCAAGCTCGTTGTCGGCAACCTACAGGACATGGAATCGCTCGTCCTTGAGATGGAGACGTCTCAAATCGTGCCGGACTTCATCACGATTGACGGGAGTGAAGGCGGGACGGGGGCGACGTACCAGGAACTCGCCGATACGGTCGGGTTGCCACTGAAAGCGGCACTTCCCTACATGCATCGCCTCTTGATCGAGCACGGTCTTCGGGACCGGATCAAACTGTTCGCCTCGGGGAAACTCATCACGGCGGACAAGGTGGCGATTGCCCTCGCCCTCGGTGCCGACCTCGTCAACATCGCCCGTGGGCTCATGTTCAACGTCGGTTGCATTCAGGCGCAGGTGTGTCATACGAACCGATGCCCGGTCGGTGTCGCGACGACCGACCCGAAACTGCAGCGTGCTCTTGTCGTCGACGAGAAGAGCTTTCGGGTCACGAACTATATCATCTCGCTCCGGGAAGGACTGTATAATATGACGGCCGCCGCAGGGGTCCGATCCCCGACAGAACTGTCGCAAGACCATGTGATCTATCAGGAGCCGGACGGTCATATCCGCTTGATGCGTGATGAATCTCACTTGAATTGAGCAATGACATCAAAACATCCTACGAATTTGCCGATAAAGAAGGCAAACCCGTAGGATGTTTTTTAAAGTATTTTCATTGTAGAAACTACCAGATACTTGTACAATCATGTAAATGAAAGTCAGAATTTATTATAATCTAACGTAGCATTTGAATGGAAATGAATGAACCCGTTTTGTTCCGCATATGCCGCACTCTTCGGACGTTGTTTCGAAGACACCGTCAACGCCTTGATGCCATATCGTGCATCGAGGTCACGCAATTCTTGGATGCGGTCTTTTGACCATTGGTCTTTCGAAATCGTCGTATAGTTGAAGCTCTCCCACATGACACCATCCACATACGGATACGTATACGTCTTCAGTGTCGCAAATCCCCAGTTTTGAATGAGAGAAAGGGTAGGGTGGTTGGCCTTGATCGTCTTCATGAACTGACTCATCCCGTCGCGCTGTGCTTTTAAGATTGTCGGTTGTTCTGAATGTTCGTTGTCGATGTTTCCGACAGTATCTAAGAACGCCCCGTCTAATCCTTTGGCGACGATTTGTTTCTCCACTTCACGCGTCAATAGCTCACGATAGTGCGTCGACGTCATGTCGACCAAATAAGAATCCCACTCCGCATAATGGACACGTTGTCCGTTACGGTGGAAGAAGTCCGACTCGTTCATCTGCTTGATGAAGTCGACGTTCCAATTGTCAGCTTCCATCGTATTGATGTAGCCGTACACTTTCGTACCAAATTTTTGTAACTCTTTGATTTGAGCTGCAGTATAATAAACAGGCTCGATGATGACGAGGTCATATTGTTGCATCTTTTTGATCTTGCTCTTACTTGGCATATCGTAATAAATCTTGTACGACTCGACGTTTGCGAGCGGATTGCTCGCTTTGGCGACCGCTTGATGTGGTGTCCATAACGCAAATCCGACGACGAATGCACAACAGATACTAATGATTCGTTTGGCTGAGAAAATACCCATAAAAAAACCCTCCTGATAGTTATCAGAGAGCGGCCGCGGCTATTGCAGACTGGCGATCGGTATCTCGAAAGATCGACGACCCATGTCTTTGCGCCCTTACTTTTCAGTAAGTTTGCCCGTCTCGATATGAAATTTTTGGTCGAACAATCCATCGAATGTCCTACTACTTAATAAAATACCACGTAAAGGAATGAGTGACACTATGATTTATACACAACATCGCACATCAATCAAATGGATTGAAATGATTGTGACTATTTTACTTATCGGCATTTTGGACTATACGTTTAGTCTTTCTTTGTCAGAATGGGCGATTGACCCGTTAATTTTTTATATCCTCCTCTTCTCGCTTCGCTATGGCTTACTCGGGGCGTTCGTCAGCTTCGCATTGACGAGTCTCTATCATTTCTCCTTCCTCTTGATGGAAGGGACGGATTTGCTCTTATTCCTTTACGATACGAACGAACTCGCGTGGATTTTGCTTCACTTCTTCGTCGCCTTGAGCGCCGGCGTCTTCAGCACGTCTTACCGTGAGCGTTATCAGTCGCTCCATATCCGTCAGGAAGAGGTGGTCGACGAGAACGAACAGTTGAAGCAGACGGTGCAGCAACTCCAGGAATCACAAGGAGAGATGCGAAAGCGGGTGCTCGATTCGACGTATACGCTCTCAAGAATCTATGAGGTCGGTCTTCAACTCGACCAGGACGCGACAGACTTGGTGCGTGACCATTTGATCGGGACGTTTACACGCGTGTTCCGGGCACGGCAGCTCGCCCTCTATCACGTCGATACGTCTCGCCGGACGCTTCGCCTTCACGTCCGTTCGGGGGATGTCGAACGTTTGCCACAGACACTTTTCATCGATTCGGAGCAAGGCATCTTCGCACGAATGTTCCAGTCCCAAAAACCGACGATTCGATTGGCTGATGAACTCGAGGGCCCCCTTCTCGTCGCCCCGATCTGTTATGAAGGAACGGTGAAAGAAGTGTTGATTGTTCATGAGATTGATATTCTTCGGTTGCGCAGTCACGAGATGAACATGATGAAGCTCGTCCTCGACTGGGCCGGCACACGGATCGAGAAAGCGGATGCGCTCGAGTGGATGCTCGTTAGCGATCAGCTCGTCGACGGGACGCGTATGTTCCGCATGGACGCATTCGAACAAAAAGTCGCGCAGCAAGTGTTGCGCCATGAACAGTATGATCAACCGTATAGCACGGTCACGATTCCGGTCGAAGGCGTCGACTTGTCACTCATCGAAATCGAGCTCATCCTCCGTCAATCGATGCGGGAAATCGACGTCATCGGATATGACGAAGAGGAACGTGTCCTTCACTTCCTTCTCCCAGGCACACCGATTGAGTCGGCGGAACGATTCAAAGAGCGAATCGAGCATGTGTTCTATGTGAAAGGTGGGAAACGCCTATGACCGGATGGATGATTCTCCTGTTCTTTCTCCTTCATGCCGTGATTTTATTCGTCATCTACCGACTCGTCGTCCGTCCGAAAGTGGATGCGGCCGAGAAGGGCGTCTGGCTCTCCATTTTTCTCGTCAGTGCCGTCGTCCCGATCATCGGGGAACTGTTCGGGTTGATCGCATTCGGGGTTGCCCGTCGTTTCGCCTCTTCGAAGACGCTTCTTGATTATGACGAATATATCAACTTTGACACGGTCAACTTGGAGCGTTTGCAACAACAGGCAAAAGAAGATTTAGACCTCGTCCCATTGGCGGAAGCGCTCCAGATGGACGGAAAGAAGCGGAAACAGTCGATCACGCAACTCATGTCGACACCGCTTATGAATACAGAAGAATACTTACATTTAGGTCTCGAGCATGAAGATACGGAAACGGTCCACTATGCGGCGACTGTCCGGAACACGTTGTTCGATCGATACGATTTGACGCTCAAGCAGCGGATTGCGCAAGTGAACCCGGAACGACCGGAGACGATTTATCCCGTCATCGAGACGGGCGTCTCCTTTTTAGAGAGTGGTCTCTTGGACGCGGATATGAAAGCACGCATCCAGCAACGGACGATGTTCCATCTTGAACAACTAGGGGAACACGATGCGACAGACGAGACCTATTTACGCACGAAAGCCCGTCTTTCGTTCCAAGCAGGTGATGTCGAGACAGGGGAACGATTGGCCGAGGCACTCACGTTGTATCATCCGGAAGTGCCGGATGGTTATATCTTATTGATTGAACATCATATGACGAATGGGGACTGGGCGTCATTACGTCCAATCCTCGACCGACTCCATCAACATCTCGACCTACGAGACGTTCCAGAAGATTATCGCTTTGTCATTCAACAGTTAGAAGGTGCAAAATCATGAATAAATCGATTACGACGTATCTCGCGTCCTTGTTCTCTTTAATCATCGCGATGATTGTCGTCGTCCAGTTTTTACGACTCGACTACGGTCACCGGCTCATCCCGAAAGAAGCACATGAGCCGAAGGTGTTCACTACACTCGCGGGCGAGGTGAGAGCGGTGGAAGGGAAGCCGGCTCAGATCTATATCCATCAAAACGAGGACGACTTGTCGACGTCCGTCTTGAACAACTTGAAATACGCGCTCGACTACGCGAAGTTGCCATACACGTCAATCGAGGCAGACGAGATTGCCGCAATCGAGCCTTCTCCGCAGCATGTCCTCGTTGTCAGTGGAGAAAATACCAAATCATGGCCATACGAGACGATTCGGTCGTTCGTCGAGAACGGGGGACGCCTTTATGTCGCTGGTCGCTTCATCGACCAGGAATGGGCCGACCTCATCGGCGTCAGTGATTTCGGGGACTTCAAGGACGGCATCAACGGATTGGTGTTCGAGAAAGAAATCTTCCCTGGATATGTCGACTTGCCACAAGACTCAGGTCTCTTCGTCCATAGTATCGCCGACGTCGAATTGAAAGATGAGACGGACGTTCTCATCTCGGCGAAAGGCGAACCGATTTTGTGGCAATCTTCATACGGTCAGGGAGAGGTTATGTTTTGGAATACGACGTCTTTGACCGATAAAAACTCACGTGGACTCATGGTGCAGTCGTTGTCGATGTTGTTCCCGGCGTTCGTCATGCCGCAAGCAGGCATCAAAATCGTCCATCTCGACGACTTCCCGGCACCGGTGCCGAGTAACTCGAATCCCGTCATCACGGAAGAGTATGACCTCTCAATTAAAGAATTCTTCTCCGAAGTATGGTGGAAAGATATGAAACAAATCGGTGAGGATTACGACGTCACGTATTCGGGCTTCTTGATCGGCAGTTATAAAGCAACGAACGAAGAGACGACCGAACAACTCATCGAGAAGATTCGTGCACCGATGCTCGAATATGGCCGAGGGTTGCTACAGACGAACGGAGAAGTCGGACTTCACGGCTTCAACCACCAGCCCCTCGTCATGGGTGACGAGGTGATGGATCCCGAGCTCGGTTATACGAAATGGGAAAGTAAAGAAGACATGCGTTCGGCGGTCGACCGTGTCGTCGAGGCGTTCGATTATTACTTGCCGAATGAACGCATCCGTAGCTACGTCCCACCATCGAACATCATCGGACAGTCCGGACTGAGCGTGCTGAACGAGAAGTTCGAGGACGGGTTGATTGTCGCCGGTCTCTATAGCGGGGATGCGAGTAAAGGAAGTTACATTCAAGAATTCGGACCGGACCCGGTCTATCCGAATTTATATGATTTCCCGCGCGTGTCGAGCGGATACAATGAGACGCCGGATGACCTGTTCGTCGTCATCGACGCCGTCGCCAACTTCGGGCTCGTCTCCCACTTCATTCACCCGGATGACGTGTTAGATGAAAACCGTTCGAAAGGAAAAGGATGGGGCATCATGAAAGAGTCGTTTGAAGGTTTGTTCCAGACACTCTATGCGAAGTATCCACATCTCGAAGGGTTGAGCCAGTATGATGCGTATCGGAAATACAAACTGTATCAAGATGCACAAATCGACGTCGCCTATACGAATGACACGATTGACATCAACGCCCAGCAACTGCCTGTCCCGTCGACGCTACTCGTCCGGGTCGAGCCGGGGAAACGGTTGGATACAGGCACATTTGCCTTTGGCGCAGTCAGACCGTTCGATGAGAGCGGTACGTTATATCAAGTTGAACTAAAAGAGACGTCTGTTCGTCTCCCGATATTGGAAGGAGCGCGCCCATGAAGATTGGAATTGTCGTCGAAGGGAGTTATCCGTATGTGAGCGGAGGCGTGTCGAGCTGGGTACACATGCTGATGCAACAAATGCCGATGCATGAGTTTGAGATCATCTCGATCATGCCAAACCCGAAGTCTGAGGCGGATTATAAATATACGTTACCTAAGAATGTCACGGGTGTGACCACGCTCGCCCTCAATCAGCGCGCGACCCGGAAACGTCGTCCGGAAGCGTTGACGCAAGAAGAGCGCAACCGCATCAAGACGTGGATGACGTTCGGTCAAGTCGAATCGTCCATCTACCCGATGTTAGCGTCACAAATCGGGACACCGGAACAGTTCTTCTCGAGCCGTCTCTTCTATCAACTCGTGACGGAGAGCTATCAAGAAGAAGGGCAGGCCGGTTCGTTCATCGATTACTTCTGGATGTGGCGCAGCATGTATGCGCCCGTCCTCGACCTCCTTCAGGCCGAGTTGCCACAAGTCGACCTCATCCATTCCGCGTCGACGGGTTACGCGGGATTGATTGCGAGTGCGATGAAAGAGCGTCAAAACATTCCGTTTCTCTTAACCGAGCACGGCATCTACTCGCGTGAGCGGGAAGAGGAACTGTTGCAGGCGGCATGGATTCCACCGGAGTTCCGTTCGCACTGGATTCAGTTCTTCCACCATATTTCCCGGGAAGCGTACCGGACAGCGGATGACGTCATCACGCTGTTTGAACGAAACGGTGAGTTGCAACGTCAGCTCGGTGCGCCAGTCGAGAAGTTGAGTATCATTCCGAACGGGATCGATGTGACGGGCTTGTCGGCACTCGGTCACGTGGCGGGGGGAGAAAAGCTCCGCATCGGTGCCATCGTCCGCGTCGTCCCGATCAAAGATATCAAGACGATGATTTATGCGGCAAAGTTATTACAAGACATGCTCATCCCGTTCGAGTTGACCATCATGGGACCACTCGATGAGGACAAGGAGTATGCGGCCGAGTGTGAGGCGCTCATCCGTCAACTCGAGCTCGAACAAGCCGTCTTCTTGGTCGGAAAAGTCGATATCCGCAAACACTTGCCTGAATTCGACGTCTGTCTCTTGACGAGTATCTCGGAAGGACAACCCCTCGCCGTACTGGAAGGAATGGCCGCAGGCGTCCCGTGGATCGTGACGGACGTCGGGGCCTGTGCAGAGCTCGTGAACGGGCGACCGGACGAGCCGTTCGGTCCGGCCGGATTCGTCGTCCCACCGGTCAATCCGCGCCGAATCGCAGAACGTTGCGTCTGGTTCCATCAGAACCGGGAAGACGCGCGCCGGCTCGGACGAAACGGGCAGCAGCGCGTCGAGACATACTATCGCACCGACCAGTTCATCGATGCGTACTTACATCTATATGAAGAAAGGAGAGCGGCATATGGCGGGCATCGGGTTTAAGTTACAACAGCTGTTCCAAGAAGACTATTTTTCCTCACGCATTAAAGCGTACGCCTTTGCCGGTCTCGTCACGTCCGGACCGTGGCTCATCGTCATCGTCACGATCGCGCTCATGCAGTGGCTGACGAGTTATTTGTCGATTGCGACGCTCGAGGAACGGACGACATTCAACTTGATCGTCTCGTATAGCTTCATCTTCTCTCAGGTCGTGCTCGGCGTGCAGCAGCTCGTCGTCACACGCTATTTGGCGGACTGTTTCTATGAGAAACGGTACGAGGACATCTTCCCGGCGTTCATCGGGATGATGAAGACGACCGTCGCCATCGCCTCGGTCTTGTTCGCCGTCTTCCTGTCGTTCTCTGAGCTCCCAGCATTATTGAACGCGTTGGCGTTCGTTTTGTTCATGACGGTCAACTTGATCTGGGTGCACTTCTTATTTCTCAGTGCGGCGAAGTTTTATCAGGCGGTCGCTTATAGCTTTGTCGCCGGTGGGGTCGTCGCCGTCGCCGCGATCATCATCACCGACCAGTTCTTGATGGCGTATTTGACGGAGTCCTATATGAAGAGCTTCGCCTTGACGGCGAGCATGACGCTCGGACTTGTCGTGACGTTGTTCGGCTTGTTCACGTCGATGCTCCTCACGTTCCCGAATCGGAGCACGGTCGGTCAATTCTCGTTTTATCGCTATTTCGACCGTTATCCGGCATTGTTTTGGACGAGCTTCCTGTACAACATCGGGATCTGGGTCGGGACGTGGATCATCTGGTTCGCAGAAGGGGGGAGCGTGCATCTCGATACGTTCCGTTACCACCCAATCTATGACACGGCCATCTTCTTGTCGTATTTGACGATCATCCCGACGATGACGATTTTCGTCGTATCGGTCGAGACGCGCTTTTATGAGCGCTATCGCGTGTTTTACGGATACGTGAATGAAGGCGGGACGTATCAACAGATTCAGCGGTCGAAAGCGGCGATGCTACTCGTCTTGCGACAGGAGTTGCAACGCTTGTTCCGGAACCAAGGGCTCGTCTCACTCCTCTTCGTCATCTTCGCAGCTGTCTTGTTCCCACTGCTCGGGCTCTCGCCTGAGATTCGGGACGTCTTCCAAATGACGACGATCGGCGCCTTCTCGAACGCGATGGTCCTCGTTCTCACGCTCGTGTTGCTTTATTTCGAAGATCATAAGGGAGCGGCGTATACATCGGCCCTCTTCATCACGATGAACGCGGGACTGACTTATTTGCTACTTCCCCTCGGACCAGACAGTTATGGGCTCAGTTTTGCGATCGGCTGTACGATTGCCTTCGCCTTCTCGCTCATCCGTTTGATTCGGTACGTGTCGGAGATTGACTACCATACGTTCAGTCGAAGTGAGGCACCTCCTCGGATGGATACGTTCCGTCGTGTCGGGGAATGGCTCAACGAACGCTCGGCATCATAAGATAAGCCGCCTTCTCAAGTGAGAGGGCGGCTATTTTGTGTAGGATTCTCTATTGGGTTCGTGCTGTCGCTTTATAGCTTCGATTAACAAATGACTCAAACAGAGCAGGGTCTTCTAACAACCGTTGAGCACGCATACACATCCGTCGAGGGCGTAACTTGGCGTGACTAGGGGTGACAAAATAATCATCTGGATACGTGCGAAGAACCTGACGAATGACCTCTTGAATTGAAATCGGGTCATCTTTCACCCATTGCTCATGCATCGACGGGACATTGTCGAGAATGAGTTGAATCTGATTGTCGTTACGAATGAACGGATTCACACAAACGCGTCTGGTTTGAGCTCCTTGGAACACATGAAAGGTGTGTGTGATGGTGTCGCCATCAATGGAGCCGATGACATATCCAGTCTCCCATGCCTTACCGCAACCATCCCATACGGAAAAGAGATGCCCCGGATACACGATTGTCGTATTCGATCGTTCGATTGCTTCATATCGATGTTGATCTCCGAGCGCGACGTATGCAAAAGCATGAGGGCGAAGTCGTGTATTCGAAAAAACACTTGCGCGCCCATGACTAAGTAGCAGGTTAGGATATGTGGGTTCGAGCGGAGGAATATGATCAAGGGCTTCTCCCAATCCGACCTGGTTCGACGTGCAACTTACCCCGTAGATACCGACTCCTAATGCTCGGTCGAAGTGATACCCTGGTTCTACAAAACAATGGACGTGGGGAACCGTCTCCCACACTTCCTTGTCACGATGGCGATTGACGTCATGTTCGCCAAAGACGATATAGACGGACGTACCGAGGGATGTCCATTCTTCCAAATAAGGCACAAGGTCATATGAATAACTGACCTCGATGTCTCCTGCAATCAGGACTGCAGCAATCTCGTGCTCACGAATGACCGATGCGAGTTGCTGGAGTTTGTCGCGTTGAATGTCAAAGCTAGTCCGTTCGGTTTGAATCGCATCTCCTGTATGTCGAGCGTGATGTAGGTCGGCAATGTGTAAAAATTTTGGCATGTGGTTCAACTCCTCAACCTAGCAGTTCTGCCTCACATGAACAAAATCCTTTGAAAGGTACTAAGAAGTGTAGGGAACGGGAACACGTAACTGTTGGAGATTATTCGAGGAGGGATTCCATGAAAGCACTATTTTTGAACTGCACCTTAAAAGGAGGCGACACGACGTCGCATACGGAAGGACTGATTCGCGACATCTTGCCGCATTTCGAAGCGCTCGGGGTCGAGTCGGAAATCGTCCGCATCGTCGACTATAAGATCGCATTCGGCGTGACAGAAGATGAAGGGGACGGGGATGAATGGCCGCAGATTTTCGAGAAAGTGAAAGGCGCAGACATCGTCGTCATCGGGACGCCACTCTGGCTCGGCGAGAAGAGTAGTGTCGCGACGCAAGTGGTCGAGCGGTTATACGGGGGCAGCGGCTTGACGAACAAGTCAGGTCAGGCGATTTACTATAACAAAGTCGGTGGGGTCGTCGTCACCGGGAATGAGGACGGGGCGAAACACGCGTGTGCCGGCATCCTTTACGCCTTATCCCACATCGGTTTCACCGTACCGCCGAACGTGGATACGTACTGGGTCGGGGAAGCGGGACCCGGTGACTCGTATATCGATGCAGGGCGTGATAATGCATTTACGAAGTCACACGGGAAGACGATGGCGTATAACCTCGTCCATTTCGCGCACATGTTGAAAGCACATCCGATTCCGGCAGAAGGTAATACGATGGAATGAAATCGACGATAAAAATCGAGTTAAGGCTTGGTTTTTATCGTTTTTTTTTATTCGAGTTTAAAATTTTAGCATTTTCGTTTCAAAAAAGTGCTATATTTAAAATGAAATAATATAAAGGGGGGGTTCAGTTGGATTTTCCTTATTTTTATAGAATGTATTATGAGAAATCTTTAAAAAGAAATGCATTGGACGAATTGAAAAATCGATTAACACATGTGTCGACTCAAACATTTCCTTTTGATCTCTATATAGAGAATAAGAATCAATACGTAACAATGTATTTCATGCATAATCCAGAAACGACTCGCCTTATGTGTGCGATTTATGAAGAAAACCAACATACACAGCTACTTGTGAGTCAGTTACCGGGAATTGCCCAATCAGCAATCATACGTGATGTGTTGGCAGAGGAGCTATTTCATACAAATGAAATCGAAGGTGTAAAAAGTACGAAAGAACAGTTTGTGAGAAGCGCTCGGTTATTGGAAGAACGAAAAGAACCATCAGGTCGTTTCACGAGTTTAATTAAAACGTATTATCGCCTCATTGAAGGCGAGGTAACACTCCTGAATGAAGCGAAGGATCTTCGGGAATTCTATGATTTTCTTGTTGCAGATGAGATTGAAGAGGATGAACTACCGGATGGCAAATACTTTAGAAAAGAACGTACGTATGTTTACAAGAGCTCGAAAGCTGGAAAGCCAATCCACACGGGAATGGTCCCAGAACAACAAATCATTCAATCCGTTGAGTCACTCATCCATTTTTTGAATTCAGAAACCGTGCCGATCCTCATTCGAGTAGCTGTGGCGCACTATTACTTTGGATACATTCATCCTTTCTATGATGGAAATGGTCGTACTTCTCGTTTCATAAGTAGTCTCTATTTGAAGCAAGAGTTCCATACGCTAACAGCATTATCATTATCGAGGGCGTGTAATTTAAATCGTGCTCAATACCTTGAAGCTTTTGAAAAAACGAACGATGTGAGTATGCAAGGTGAAATGAATTTTTTCGTAGACCGCTTTTTAAGTTTATTTTTGTCGATGCAGAAAAGAATGAATGAGGAACTGACTCGAAACCTTTATCGCTTTGAAGACATGAAACAGCTGCTTCAGGAAGAAGCATTCTTATCTAAAAATCCAAAACATCGTGAATTAATTTATATACTAAGTATGCACGAAATCTTCTCAGAGGAAGATGGCATGCTCACGCCATATCTTATTGACATTGCTAAAAAGTCCCCTAACCTTTCGATGAAAGAATCCACAATACGTGCCACATTGAATGAACTTGTAGAAAAGGATTATGTAGAAGTCGAAAAAGTCGGGCGCTTTAACCTTTATACGTTAACGTCACGAATTCGCGATCAATTAATATAATTCGAAAATATGGCCTCGGCACACGCCGAGGCCATATTTGTTACTCTTTCTTCTCCACTGCATGTCCCCCGAACTCATTTCGGAGCGCGGCGACGACTTTGCCGGAGAACGTGTCGTCTTGGAGCGAGCGTTGACGCATCATGAGCGAGAGGGCGATGACCGGTGTCGGTACGTCGTATTCGAGCGCCGTCTCGACCGTCCACTTGCCTTCTCCTGACGCATGCATGACCCCGCGGATGTCATCGAGCTTCGCATCCTTGGAGAAGGCGCTCTCGGTCAGTTCCATGAGCCACGATCGGATAACGGAGCCGTGATTCCAGACACGGGCGACGTCCTCATATTCATAATCGAACGGACTCTTCTCGAGCACTTCGAACCCTTCAGCGATCGCCTGCATCATGCCGTACTCGATCCCGTTATGGACCATCTTCAGAAAATGACCACTCCCACTCGGTCCGGCGTACAAATACCCGTTGTCGGTCGAGACGTCTTGGAACAGCTGCTCGATTTTGCCGAACGCTTCCAAATCCCCACCAATCATCGTACAGGCTCCGTTCCGTGCTCCGTCCATGCCGCCACTCGTCCCGACGTCAAAGAAATAGATGAGCTTCTCTTTGAAGTGCTCGGCACGACGCATCGACTCTTTATAGTTCGAGTTGCCCCCGTCGATGACGATGTCCCCAGGGGAGAGAGCTTCATATAAATCGTTCAACACATGCTCGGTCACGTCTCCTGCCGGTACCATCACCCAGATGACGCGTGGTGCCTTCAGTGCATCGACGACTTCTTCCAATGACTGTTTCGTCTCGAACTGACTCGTCGAGACGTTACCCGGGTCATAGCCATAGACGCGGTGCCCGTTGTCCTTCAAATTCAATGCCAAGTTAAGCCCCATCTTCCCGAGCCCGATCATTCCGATTTCCATTCGTTCCACCCCATTTTCAGATTTGTTGTCTTAATAGGATTACCCGAAACAATCGGGATTCAAAAGAGCGGCTTGATCGGATCGACGCGATAAGCGAGGATGCGTGATACTGGAATCGATTCATTGTCTGATAATGTAATCTGTCCAGACAATGAATTTAACGAGTGAAGCGTTCGTTCAAATGTTTGAAATGCATCATATTCAGAACTGCCATATACGATAAACTCACAAGTTTGTTCTTGTTCTAAAAAACACGTCACGATGAATTGCATCGATCGATCCCCTTATGTATGAAATGCACTACTCTTCCAAATATATTTATAATCTATACATATTTTACAAAAAATAAAACGAACGAACCATTATGTTTTCTAAAAATAAGGAAATAGACCTATGAAAATCAATAAACTGTCAAAATTCTTTCAATATTAGCACAAAAAAGTAGAGAATTTGTTGAAATCGCGACCAATGGCTTAGTACCGTCGTATGAAACGAAACAGGTCTTCAAAAAAAGTGTGTGGTATGATAGACCACAACTTGCTAAACTTTCAAAAAACCTTGTCGATACTAGCGATGTGAACAAGCGACAAACGGTGACAAGTATTCACCTCTTTTATAAAAAATCGGAAAAATTTGTCGATTCAGCGTGATAAAATAAAACCTGTGTCAATTACGGTCAATTGGGGATAGAAAGGTGCTATGTCATGGAAGAGCAAAAGCCAAAGAAGAGAGTCAAGAAACGTCGTCGTAAAGTGTCACCCGCGAAGCGCATCGCCATCATCGCAGGTGCAATCATCGGAGTGTTCCTGCTCATCGGAGCTGGGATGGCCTATTATTTATATAATCAAGTCGATACAACGGTCGACCGTTTGAATGAATCGGCCGGGCTCAGCCCGGATCGGATGAATCAACAAACGATTTCCGATAAGAAGCCGATCTCGGTGTTATTACTCGGCGTTGACCGTCGTGCGGACGAACAAGGACGTAGCGACTCGATCATCGTCATGACGCTCAACCCGAACTCGGACGAGAGCGCGATGCTCAGCATCCCACGTGATACGAAGACGGAGATCGTCGGCAAAGGGACGATGGACAAGATCAACCACGCCTATGCATTCGGTGGTGCCGAAATGGCGATGGATACGGTCGAGAACTTCCTTGGCATTCCAATCGATTATGTCGCAGAAGTTGACATGAAAGGTTTCCAGGATGCGGTCAACTTATTCGGCGGCGTCGAAGTGACGAACAAGTTCGCCTTCACGTCGGGTGAGTATTCGTTCGAACCGGGAACGGTCAACCTGGATGGGGCAGAAGCGCTCGCCTATACACGTATGCGCTACGATGACCCGAACGGAGACTTCGGTCGTCAGGAGCGTCAACGTGACGTCATTACGGCGCTCGTCGATAAAGGGACGGACAGCTTCTCGATTTCCCGATTCAACAACATGCTCGACGTCCTCGGCAATAACGCCAAGACGAACGTGACGTTCAAAGACATTCGGACGCTCTCGAGCGAGTACATGACGGCTTTCAAAAACCAAAGCGTTCTTCGTCTCGAAGGAAGCGGCGGCAAAGAGAGCGACGGCATCTACTACTGGAACCCAGACGAGGCATCACTCGACGAAGTGAAGTCGTACCTCGGACAATTGATGGAACAATGACAGCGGCACTCGATTCGGATGAATCGGGTGCTTTCGTTTGTGGCATAATGAAAAGAAAAAGGAGTGACGGCCGTGCTCGATCGACTGACCCGACTCGCCATCGATGTGAGACATCGCTTCAAGGACCATCATATTAACGACTATAGTGCGACGCTCGCTTTCTTTTGGTTTCTCGCCATCTTCCCGATGTTCTTCGTCTTGTTCGCGGTCATGGCATGGTTCAAGATCGACCAGGCGCTGTTGATCGAACAGATCGAGACGCTCGTTCCGGGATCGAGCGTGCGAGAGCTATTGTCGATCGTCTACGACGTCAGTGGCAACTTGAATAGCGGGCTCGTGTCGGTCAGTGCCATCATCGCCTTCTGGTCGGCCTCGAACGGGACGGCCCGTCTCGTCAAACTGACCGTCTTCGCTTACGGGGAGACGGAGGCGCGCGGCTATGTGTGGCGCCGCCTGATCGGTTTGATGACAATCCTTGCTGGTAGCATCGGGGCCGTCATCCTCATCGTTTTCCACGTCTTCGGACAGGAGTTCCTCGATTTACTGTATGCGCTCTATCCTCTGGTCGAGGAGTTCGATCGTCTCTCGACGCTCACGCGCTATACCGTCTCGACAATCATCTTGGTCTTTGCGTTCTCATTCTTTTACATGATCGCCCCGCAGCAACGCGTACGCTTTTTTGAGACGTTACCGGGCGCCGTTTTTGCCGTTATCTCGTGGCAACTCATCTCGACGGGCTATAGCGTCTATGTCGATCGATTCTCGATTCTTGGGGACACGTACGGCACAATCGGCGTCGTCATCTTACTTCAAATCTGGCTCTATTTGACGGCGGCAACGATGCTCATCGGGGCGGAAATCAATGCCGCCTGGCCATATCATATGCACCGTACACCGACAAAAACACATTTTCCGTGATAACTGGAAAGAAATGATTAGCATTTTTTGGAGACATGCTATAATCCAATGTGCAGTCTGGGAAAAGATATACAAACTGAATTTACGGAAGAAGGTGGCCCGATATGGCGAAACATCAGAAGAAATCAAAGTGGAAATGGATCCTTGGCATCACAGCGGGCGTACTGACACTCATGCTTGTTGCAGGTGGCCTATTCGTCTGGTCGATGGTCGACGAGGTCAATGACACGGTGACGAAAGTGAACGATAACTTACAGATCAGTCCGGAACGAAAACAAGTCGAGACGATCGAAGAGAAGCGCTCGGTGTCCGTGCTCTTACTCGGGATTGACCGACGAGGGACGGAACAGGGTCGAAGCGATTCAATCATCGTCCTGACTCTGAACCCTGACTTGAACGAAGGGGCGATGCTCAGTATCCCGCGTGACACGAAGACGGAGATTGTCGGTCGCGGGTATCGCGATAAGATCAACCACGCCTATGCGTTCGGCGGTGCCGAGATGGCAATGGACACAGTCGAGAACTTTTTAGACATCCCGATTGATTACGTCGTCGAGGCGGATATGGAGGCGTTCACGGAAGTCGTCGATGCGCTTGGTGGCATTACCGTCATGAATAAGTTCGCTTTCACTTCGGACGAGTATACGTTCCCGGTCGGTGAAGTGACGCTTAATGGAGATAAGGCGCTCGCCTACACACGGATGCGTTACGATGATCCGAACGGGGACTTCGGTCGCCAAGAACGACAGCGTGATGTCGTCGCCGCCATCATCGAGAAAGGGCGTTCTGACTTCTCGCTCGACAAAGTGACGAATTTGCTCGACGTCGTCGGCAACCGGGCGAAGACGAACATCGAGTTCAATGAGCTCGTGACGCTCTCGACGGACTATATGGGTGCGTTCCGTAACGCAAGTACACTCCGCATCGAAGGTGGGGGAGGACTGGAGTCGGACGGCATCTATTATTGGAATCCGGACGCCGAATCACTCGACGGGATTCAGACCGAATTGAAGCGCTTGATGGAATGAGTCGTCCAATGTTGGACGGCTTTTTTGTTTTGAAATGAGTGAGAAGTGAAAAAAGGTAGAGAGACAACAGAAGGAGGGAATTGTATGGATTGGCAACAAATCGAACCGATTTTGCATAAATGGGAAGGTGATGACGGAGCATGGCATCGTCTGTTTGACAAGTGGGAGAGTCACGCCTGGCATGATCACGAGGCACCGAGCGAGAAGACGAACGTCCTACTCGTCGATGCGAGTCTCGTCACGACGGAAGGAAAGCCTGACATGGGGGCACTCCATGATGTCCTCGCCAAGCATGTCGCAGGTACGATCAGCGACTTGCATCTCGTCTCACTCTTTCCTTACATTGGCCGCCAGACGGACACAGCCGTCGACCCGCGTATCCGATTGTATGAGGACTTAGGGGAGTTGAGCGACGACTTCCAACTCATGTATGAACTTGACCCGGTCGCTTACAATGCGGAGCAATTCGACCTGCTTGCCGAGACGGACGCACTCATCGAGCGCCTCGCTTATGGGGCGACGAAGGTTCGGGTTCATGCACAATCGTTCCGTGGGATGACGCGTGAAGAAGTAAAGAATGTACTTAGACTCTGGCACATCGTGTTGCACCACTATAAGCCGAACGGTCAACTCATTCTCGCGGAGGACGCGCTTGACGAGGCTGGATCATATCTTGATGTCGTGGACGCCGTCTGTCACTTTGATCTTGCGAGTCACGTGACCCTCGCACTCGCACAAGGGAAAGCGACACGACTGACCGAATGGGCACAGAAAATCGGGACACCGCCTGAAGGGAAGACGTACTTCCACTTCTTGTCGAGCGCGGAACGCGATCCGTTCGAGAAGAATCTATTGGATAACCATGAGGCGATGCTCCTCGCAGCACATAGCATTCTATTTTCGCTTCAAGGGATCCCGTCCGTCGACTATCGGACGCTCTTCGGGGTGAGTGGACCGACTGACCGTGACGAACTCGTTCATGCCTTGAAGAAAGAAGAGACGCGACTGAATCGCTTCTCCGGCATCATGGGGCAATTGAATGTGAAGCGGGCGGAACCAGCCTTGTCCCCATACGCTACGCAGCACATCTTGGACGTCGACAAGCACGTCTTTGCTGTCGAGCGTCAATTGAACGGACGGACGGTCCGCTTGTATACGAACGTGAGCGATAAGGAAGTCAATTTGGAGATTCGAGGGACGAGCTTATTTACGGGAGAGCCGGTCGACAGTGCGCGACTTCAGTCGTTTGGATATGTGTGGGTGAGTATATGAAAATAATAGCCCTTAGAAATCTTAAATGACTGGAGACCTCAATCTCTACCCGAGTTTATGAATTAGAAAGATGAATCAAAAAGCCAGCTGACTGAAGAGTACTTCTTCTAATGTCAGCTGGCTTTTTTAGTGGATTATTGTAAAATGAAATTTGTTACGATTTGGTAGGAGGATGAGGTATTTGACAAGAGAAAAAGACAATAAAGATTCTCAGCAAGACGCGAACAGTGTCGAGACAGTTACACCGACAACTTCAAATGCAAATAGCGGTGCAAATCAATTTCTTGTGAATGGGGGCGCCCTGTTTCTAATTTCTTTACTGGGCTATTACTACTACACTACATATTTAAGAATTGAGGCAAAGATATGGAGTCACCCCTTAGAATACATCAGTGTCCCGTACATTAAGGAATTAGATAAGTTGAATGACGTCATTACTTATATGATTCCTGCAATCATCATCTTTTCATGTTTGCTTTCTTTAGTTTTTAAGCGAAAATACTTTACAAAAAAAGACCATTTATCAGATGATGATTATGATCGATATGATTATGATTCATGTAATTTTTATAGGAGACACATAGGTATAACATTACTTTTTTTATGTGTTCTTGTAATTTTTATCATATGCGCCCCGAAGTATGTAGAAATTCTACTACCTGTTTATTTATTGAGTATGATATTCACAGTTTCATTAATGTTTTACGTTGCAATTAAGGTTGATCGTTCCTCGTATAAACAATTTTATAGACAGGAAAAAATATTTAAGTTGCTTGTTAATTTATATGGTTTGATTTTCTTACTACCAATTACTATGATTCTTTTGTTTGCTCTGAATGATTACTCTAAACCAACTCTTTTGACTACTTCCTGCGAAAAAATTGTTAAGGACACAGAAAAAGCAGCTTGCGAAAAATATGGGAAGTTATACTTAGTCTCTGAAAATAGAGGGATTGGTGTGTGGCGTGCCTTTTCAGAACAAAATAACAATATAGTCGAGCTATCCGATCAATATTTTCACATTGAAATGAAAAATATTCGTGTTGAATCAAAAACATATACTCATGTTGAAACAAAAACAACTAATAATGAATAATCTGGCACTCTGTCGACAGAAAAAGATGACTTCGAAACAATCGAAGTCATCTTTTTCTTGTACATCAAAGTACGTATTTTTTAGTTATATCCATTCGGGTTGTTCGACTGCCAGTTCCAGGCGTCTCGGCACATGTCACGAATGTCATGCCTCGCTTCAAAGCCGAGCATCTGTTTCGACTTCGTCGGGTCGGCGAAACACGTGGCGATGTCACCAGGACGACGGTCCGTCACTCGGTAAGGGACCGATTTCCCACTTTCTTGTTCGAACGCACGGACGAGGTCGAGGACGCTGTAACCTGTTCCCGTACCGAGGTTGAACGCCTCGACACCCGTTTGGTCCATCACGTAGTCAAGTGCCTGCAAATGACCTGATGCGAGATCGACGACGTGGATGTAGTCACGGACGCCCGTCCCGTCCGGCGTGTCATAGTCGTCACCGAAGACGCTCAATTCGTTCAGTTTGCCGACAGCGACTTGCGTGATATACGGCATGAGGTTGTTCGGCACGTCGAACGGGTCTTCGCCGATCTGACCGGACGGGTGCGCCCCGATCGGATTGAAGTAACGAAGGAGGGCGATGCTCCATTCAGAATCCGCAACGGCGACGTCACGTAAGATGTCCTCGATCATGAGTTTCGAGCGACCGTACGGGTTCGTCGCGCTGAGCGGGAACGATTCGTCAATCGGTGTCCGTTCCGGCATCCCATATACGGTCGCCGATGAACTGAAGACAATCCGTTTCACATCGAACGCCTGCATGACTTCTAACAGAACGGTCGTGCCGACGACGTTGTTCTCGTAGTAGCGGAGCGGCTCTTTCACCGACTCACCGACAGCTTTCAGCCCGGCGAAATGGATGACGGCGTCGATTGTATGCGTCAAGAAAATCTGTTCGAGTAATGCACGGTCGAGGATGTCACCGAGATAGAACGTCACGTCTTTCCCGGTCATTGCCTCGACTCGGTTCAGTGCCTCGCGGCTACTGTTCGACAAGTTGTCGAGCACAATCACCTCGTGCCCGGCTTCAAGTAATTGGATGACGGTGTGCGTACCGATATAGCCAGCACCACCCGTCACAAGAATCGTATGAGTCATAGAGACACTCCTTTATTGATCGAGTTTTGTCAAACGGACGCGCGTCGAGTCGTCTTCGCCGACGAAGAGGCGTAGTGAATACGTCTCACCTTCATAGACGACACCGTCCTCTGTCTCGTACGTCGGTTCACCGAGCTCGAGGAACGTCTCTTTCGTCTGGTCCGTGTTCGACCAGTCGATGGCCTCGACTTGCTCATTTCTCATCGTGAAGAAGAGGCCAGGGTAGACGAGATACTCGTGTAGGGCGTCTGAATCGAAGCCACTTGCGGCGCCGACATTTCCGACCAATTCATTCTCGTCCATTCCGAAGTAAGTTTCCGGCGATTCGTCAAATAACGTCTGATTGACGGAAGTCGACAACCAGTCCAATACGTCAGCATCATTGATGGAAGCAGCTGTCCATTCGGTGACCACTTCATCGCGTGACACCCAGCCCGTCAACTCATTCAACCCAAGGTCGAGTAAGAGAGCGTCGTCGCGCTCTTCGATGACGTCATAACGATCTCCGATATCGGCGACATAGACGACGTCCTCGCTATCCGGTTCGCTTAAGAGCGGAGCATTTTTGACACCAATCCATACTTCTTCCAGTGCCTTCGCTTCAGCTACCGGTTCAGGTTCTGGTGTCGCGGGTTCTTCCGTGACAGTCGGTGTCGATGACGGTTCGAACAAGTCTGAAATCATCGGGTAAGCCGCATACCCACCGACGGATAAAAGAATGATGGCGATCAGGCCAATCAACCAGCCCCGACTTTTCTTTTGACGTGGACGTGCCGGTTTGATTTCACGATGGGATTTCATACGCTCCGTCCGTGAAGGAATCGTCGACTCCGGGACGTAACGTGGTTTCGTCGGTGTCGGATCAACGGGTGTTTCGGCTTCTGGCTCCTTTGTTTCTTCAAGAGATGGCTCCATTACCGGCTTCGAAACGACTGGTTCAGCAATATGTTGCGGTGTTGGCTCCGCCGTTTGTGGGACGAACACTTGTGAGTGAAGCATCTCGCTCTTCTCTAACACAGCGACGTAATAGGTCAAAAGGTCTAGCTCCGTCTTCCCGTCTTTCAGCCAGTTTGAAAAATCCGTAGCTGACTTTTCTTCAACGGAGAGGGAATCATTCGTCTCTCCGGTCAGTTCATGATAAGAGGCGGCAAGCGATTTGCCGTCTGCTAAATTTGTCTCAATACGTTGCTGTACGATGTCTCGAGTTTGTCGGTCGAGTGTGGCGTACAGCTGGAGTAGGCGCTCACTTACATGCACTAGGTGTCTCCTCCTTTGTTAAGTTCTTCCTTTCAAAGTTTAGCAGATTTACATGTCAAAAAACCCATTTTTTTAAAAACGGGTCATCAACCAAAGAAAATTTTGTTATACTGTTCTGGTATTGTCATTATAAATATTATCTGCGGGAATTTTCCAGCAGTGAATTTACTGGAACAAAGGAGAGAAGGACAAAACATGAACGAAGAAACGATTTCCCTTGGAGAATTGTTCTCCATCTTGAAGCGGAGCAAGTGGCTCATCGCAAGTTTAACCATCCTCGCAGCACTCATTGCCTTTTTAGTGAGCTCATTTGTGATCAGCCCGACGTATGAGGCGTCGACGCAAGTGCTCGTCGCACCGAAAGAATCTCAGAACAACATGATTGATAATAGTCAGATTCAATCATCTGTCACGCTCGTCAACACGTATCGTGTCATCATTCAAAGTCCAGCCATCCTTGAACAAGTCCAAGAAAATGTAGTCGGGGCACCTGACAGCATCAGTAACTTGATCACCGTAAATAGTGAGCAAAACTCACAAGTTATCAATATTGCCGTCCAACATACGAGTCCGGTTATCGCGACAGATATCGCCAACGAGATTAGCCGCGTCTTCTCAAAAGAAGTACCTGAATTGATGAACGTCGATAACGTAAAGGTGTTATCGGATGCGAACGTCCCGATGTTCCCGGTCAAACCGAACATCCTACTCAACACAGCCATTGCAGCCGTACTTGGGATGATGATCGGAGTCGCCATCGCATTCCTCAAAGTCGTGCTCGATCGTCGCATCAAGACTGAGCAAGATGTCGAAACGATTCTCGAACTACCGGTACTCGGATCGATCCCGGTCATCGATCGTGTCGAGATGAAGCAACAACGTCAAGCCAACGTGAAAGGGGAAGAAGTCCGTGTTTAAGTTTGGAAAGAAAAAATCAAAGCATGCTCATTATGATAAGACAGGTCGTGACTTGATCACGGTCCATAAACCGAAGTCACCGATTTCAGAGCAATATCGGACAATCCGGACGAACCTCGAGTTTACAGCGGTGGATGATGAATTGCAGACAGTTGTCATCACATCTTCTTCGTCAGGCGAAGGTAAATCGACGACAGCCTCGAACTTGGCCGTTGTTTACGCCCAACAAGGCAAGCGCGTTTTGTTGGTGGACTGTGATATGCGCCGTCCGACGGCACACTTCACGTTCCGTCTCTCGAACGGGATCGGTCTCTCGACCGTTCTCGCCAAGAAGACGACGCTTGATAAAGCCATCCACTCGACACAAGTCGAGAACTTGGAATTGATGGCGGCAGGACCAATCCCACCGAACCCGTCTGAGTTACTCTCGTCGAAAATGATGGACCGCACGCTTGAAGAGTTGAAAGAACATTATGACGTCATCATCTTGGACGCACCACCAATGATGCAAGTCGCAGATACGCGTCTCTTGGCACGCAAAGTGGACGGTGTCGTCCTCGTCGTCGGCTGTGACAAGTCAGACCGTCAGATGGTCGTCAAAGCGAAAGAACAATTGGTCCTTGCGGATGCCCACATCCTAGGAGTCGTCCTCAACAAGCGCGAGCCACAAGGCAGCGATGATTACTACTATTACTACGCGTACGAATAAAAGGAGAATCACGCCATGATTGATATCCATTGTCATCTTCTCCCGGCCGTCGATGACGGTCCGGGAACGGTCGAACAAACAATCGAGATGGCGAGACGCGCCGTAGAGGAAGGGGTGACCGCAATCGTGGTCACCCCCCACGCGTTTCACCCTCAATTTGAGACAGAAGACTTGAACGTCCAAGAAGCCGCAGCAACACTTCAAAACGTTTTACATCAAGAAGGGATTAAGCTCGACATCTATCCGGGTCAGGAGATCCGTGTGTTCGGCGATCTCGTACAAGCGTTAGAAGACGGGGAGGCGCTTTCGCTCGCTGGGTCACGCTACGTCCTCGTCGAATTTCCGAGCGATACGGTACCGGCATATGCTGAGCAGCTGTTCTTCCGGTTGCAAACGGAAGGCTATACCCCGGTCATCGCTCATCCAGAACGGAACAAAGAACTGGCGACCAATCCGAAACGATTGATGGACTTTGTGTCATCAGGCGCGTTGTCACAAGTGACGACAAGCAGTCTAACTGGGGAATTCGGTCAAAATGTGAAGGAGATTGCATTTGTCTTTTTACGAAATGGCTTGAGTCAACTCGTTGCTTCGGATGCTCATAGTACAGGACGTCGTACGTTTTACTGGGAAGCCGCAAGAGAAACGGTGACGGAAGAACTAGGGGCGGAACGCTGGGAAACGTTAAACGAAAACGCAGCGGCTATTTTGAAAGACGAGTTCGTCTTCGTGGATCCGCCGATCTTACCGACGAAGAACTGGCGAGGGAAATGGAAGAAGTGATTCCCCTATTTTTACATATTACATTGACAATTAATGACTCTTATGATTTTTGTCGACACTTGTCGAACGAAAATAGGTTTTAATTCCCTTTCCTTGGTTTTTTCATTAGGTCAAAAGTGTTAACCTTAGAATATATTTTAGTAAGGATGTTAAAAGCATCCTTTTTCTATAATTATCTAAATCATACAGATTCATTCATGGGAGGGGCATCATGGTACATAAACAAGTGAAAAAGGCAGTCATCCCGGCAGCGGGTCTGGGGACACGTTTCTTACCGGCGACAAAGGCGATGCCAAAAGAGATGTTACCAATCGTCGATAAGCCGACCATCCAATACATTATTGAAGAAGCAGTCGCTTCGGGGATTGAAGATATTTTAATCGTCACGGGCAAAGGGAAGCGAGCGATTGAGGATCACTTTGATTCGGTGCCGGAACTCGAGCAAACACTCATCGAAAAAGGGAAATCAGAATTTTTGGCACTCGTCGAAGAGACGACAAATATCAATATCCATTTCATTCGTCAATCAAAGCCGATGGGACTCGGTCATGCCGTGCTTCAGGCGAAGGCATTTGTCGGAGATGAACCATTTGTCGTCATGCTCGGAGATGATATCGTTCAAGCTGAAGTGCCTTGCACACGTCAACTAATTGAACAATACGAAAAAACTGAGAGTTCAATCATTGGTGTTCAACCAGTACCAAGTGAGGTCACACATCGTTATGGCATCGTAGACCCACAAGAATCGTTAGAGGGCGGTTTACATAAAGTAGCTTCGTTTATCGAGAAACCAGCTCCGGGAACTGAACCATCAAACTTGGCCATCCTCGGACGTTATTTATTCACGCCTCAAATCTTCAAGTATTTAGAGACCCAAGAAGCTGGTACAGGTGGCGAAATTCAGCTAACAGATGCCATCACTCGGTTGAATGAGATGCAACGCGTATTCGCTTATGAATTTGGTGGCAAGCGCTATGATGTTGGTGAAAAACTAGGATTTATTCAGACGACGCTTGAGTTTGCATTGAATCGCTCAGACTTGCGTGAAGACGTACTGAAGATGATGACGCAATTAGTTGAAGAGCAAACTACATTAGAAACTACTTTGTGAAAGGAGGGATAAGCATTGTCGATACCCGATTTAGGTCGAAAATCGTTACGTGCAGGGGTGCTCGTTAGTTTAGATATCATTGCTATTCTATCAGCGATGTTCGTTTCCTACTTTTTCTTATATCCTTTAGAATTTATTCAAAATATCGATCGCAATCATTTCATCGAAACAGCTATTTCGTATAGTGCCATCTTCATCATCATGGCAGCCATCAGTCGGCTGTATCGAGTCGCTTGGCGATTCGCCAGCATGACGGAGGCTGTTCGTTTGGCGATGACACTTGCCTCTAGCACGATTTTTTTATACATACTTCAATTCGCTGTTTACGGTGAAGCGATGGAGCGCATGCTGTTTTTAAGTTTTTGTCTCTCGTTACTCATGTTAGGTGGAATTCGTCTCGGTTCACGAATTTATGTGACATGGAAGCAAGATCAGATGTCCATATTGCGTGGACGGAAGATGAAACGCAGAAAAGATGAGAAACGAACGCTCATCATCGGAGCCGGGCAAGCTGGTCGAATGTTAGTGCGTCAAATGAAGCATTCTGACAGTCATCGGATGAATCCGATTGGGTTTATAGATGACAATAAGCATCTTCAAACATTAACAGTGAACGACGTAAAAGTGCTTGGGACGCTCGAACAACTTGAAGAAGTTGTCGAGAATGAAGCCATCGATAAAATCGTGTTTGCGATTCCTTCGATGAGTTATCAAGAACGAGTTACACTGATTCAACGTGCGAAAAAGGTATGTACGAACGTCCATACTCTCCCGATGATTGAAGAAGTGGCAGCTGGGAAAATCTCGGTCAATCAAATGCGTGAAGTATCCATCGAAGACCTCCTCGGCCGCGAACCGGTCGAGTTAGATATTACAGGGATTCAGGCAGAGGTCGAAGGGAAGACGGTTTTGGTGACAGGTGCTGGTGGATCGATTGGATCCGAAATCTGTCGCCAAATCTTAAAGTTCAACCCTGACCGATTGTTATTGCTTGGTCATGGTGAGAATAGTATTTATCTCATTGAACGTGAACTACGTGAAGCGAAGATTGAAGCTGAACTCATTCCAGTCATTGCTGATATTCAAGACGTGGAACGTCTACGAGAAGTGTTTATGACCTATACGCCACATCTCGTCTTCCACGCTGCAGCACATAAACATGTTCCGTTAATGGAAGCAAACCCGCATGAAGCGGTGAAAAACAATATTTATGGAACGAAGAATGTGGCGGAGATGGCTGATGAATATGGTGCCGCACGCTTTGTCATGATTTCTACGGATAAAGCCGTCAACCCGACGAATGTCATGGGTTCGACGAAACGGATTGCCGAGATGGTCGTCCAACACCTAGCGAAATCAAGTGAAACGAAGTATGCGATTGTCCGTTTCGGTAACGTACTAGGGAGCAGGGGGTCGGTGATTCCGTTATTCAAGTCCCAGATTGCGAAAGGTGGTCCAGTGACAGTAACGCATCCAGACATGACGCGTTATTTCATGACGATTCCAGAAGCGAGTCGACTCGTCATTCAAGCGGGTACGCTCGCAAACGGTGGAGAAGTGTTCGTCTTGGATATGGGGGAACCAGTGAAGATTGTCGACTTAGCACGTAATATGATTCAACTGAGCGGCTTCACGGAAGAACAAATTGCAATCCAATTTAGTGGAATTCGTCCTGGCGAGAAGATGTATGAGGAATTGTTGAAGGAAGGCGAAGTTCATCCAGAAGCCGTCTATCCGAAAATTTTCACAGGAATTGTTACTGAAGAGCCAGATCTAGATGGAAAATTAGAAAATATGAATCAATTGATGACGGACGAGGCACTTAGCTTATACCTTGTAAACTGGGCGAATGATTGTCTCGACCGATTTGAACAACAACAAACAGCTGACTATAAAGAAATGGTTTAACCTATGGAGAGTGAACAATGACATACATTGAACAAAAACGAAAAATAGATTTTACTTTAGCGTTAATTGGTTTAATTGTCTTATCGCCTTTATTTATCGGAATTATGGCTATGATTAAACTTGAATCAAAAGGACCAATCTTCTTTAAACAAAAGCGTGTTGGAATTCATCAATCTTACTTCAATATTTTAAAATTCCGTACGATGCGAATTGATACACCTAAAGATACACCAACGCATCTCCTTGCTGATCCAGATCAATACATCACGAAAATTGGTAAGTTCTTACGCAAAACAAGTCTGGATGAGTTACCACAAATCATCAATATTTTAAAAGGCGAGATGGCGATCATCGGACCACGTCCGGCGTTGTGGAATCAATATGATTTGGTTGAAGAACGAGAAAAATATCAAGCAAATAGCGTGCTTCCGGGATTGACAGGTTGGGCGCAAATCAACGGTCGCGATGAACTACCAATTGAATATAAAGCTCAATTAGACGGAGAGTACATTAAGAAAATGACATTTTGGATGGATGTCCGATGTTTTATCGGAACAATCTTTAGTGTAATGAAAAGTCATGGGGTCGTTGAAGGCGGGACAGGGATGATGAGTAAAGAAGTTGCTACTACAAAAGAGCAGAATCAAAAATGAAGAGGCATATTCTTGTTATTAGTCAATATTTCTTTCCTGAAACATTTAGAATAAATGATATTTGTAAGTCCTGGGTTGAGAAGGGATATAAAGTGACTGTAATTACAGGAATCCCAAATTATCCAGAAGGTAAATTTTATGAGGGTTACAGCATAACAAAAAAAAGAATTGAAAACTATCAGGGTGTTCAGATTATTCGATTACCAATATTTCCTCGTGGTCAATCGAAGATAGGGTTAGTTTTAAATTATTTATCATTTGTGGTCTCGGGATATATATGGTCATTGTTTTCAAAACTTAATCCAGATCATGTCTTTATTTTTGAGGTATCTCCGATGACTCAAGCATTACCAGGGGTTTGGTTTGCCAAACGAAAAAAGATTCCATGTTCGATTTACGTCCAGGATTTATGGCCAGAAAATGTAGAGATTGTTACTGGTATTAAATCGCAGAAAGTTCTTGGTTCTATTGGAAAGATGGTTGACTACATCTATTTAAATTGTAGTCGCATTTTTACTACTTCAAAAAGTTTTGTTAATGCCATTATTGATAGAGGTGTAGATCAGGATAAGGTGACATATTGGCCACAATATGCTGAAGACGTGCCATGTGAAGCAACGTATAAGAAAAAAACAAGTGATGAACTTTCAATTATATTTACAGGCAATATTGGAGAGGCACAAGGTCTGGGTCAATTGGTAACTCTAGCAAAAGCGTTGAAAAAATTAGAATTAGATCATAAAGTTCACTTTACTCTTGTTGGGGAAGGTAGATTTAAGCAAAATTTAATCAATCAAATTAACGAATGTGATGTTACTCATATGTTCACATTTTTAGGACGTGTTCCTTCAGAACAAGTACCAAAGATTTTACAGTCGCATGACGTAGCGTTATTATCACTTGCGCCGGATCCATTGTTTGATATGACAATTCCTGCAAAATTACAAACCTATCTGTCTGTCGGTATGCCTATTTTAGGACTTGTTAGTGGTGAGTCAAAATCAATTATTGAAGAAGCTAATGCGGGATTAATAGCTCCATTAAAAGATACGACTTTACAGTTGAAATGTATTCAAAAGTTATTAGAAACGAATGAGGAACAATTAAAAGTTTATCGGGATAATGCAAGTGATTATGCCCATCGTTTTTTTAATAAAGATAAGTTGATGCAGAAGATGGATGTGTATTTCGAAAAAATAGATTTTACAGAAATAGATACAAAACTGGAGGAGAAAAAATATGTTCGAAAATAAAACTTTATTGATTACGGGCGGTACAGGATCATTCGGAAACGCGGTAATGGAGCGTTTTTTGGAGACAGATATTAAAGAAATCCGTATTTTTTCACGTGATGAGAAAAAACAAGAAGATATGCGTAAGAAATATCATAGTGACAAATTGAAATTTTATATCGGTGATGTACGCGATCAAAATAGTGTGAAAAATGCAATGTATGGTGTAGATTACGTTTTTCACGCTGCTGCATTGAAGCAAGTACCATCGTGTGAGTTTTTCCCATTAGAAGCGGTAAAGACGAATGTACTCGGAACAGAAAATGTGTTGAATGCCGCAATTGAAGTAGGTGTCAAAAAAGTAATTTGTCTTTCGACTGATAAAGCAGCATACCCAATCAATGCAATGGGGATTTCAAAAGCAATGATGGAAAAAGTATTTGTTGCGAAGTCTAGAACGATTGATGCGACGCAAACTTTAATTTGCGGGACTCGCTATGGAAACGTTATGGCTTCTCGTGGCTCAGTCATTCCGCTATTTATTGAGCAAATTAAGAATGGTGAACCACTTACGGTAACTGATCCCAATATGACCCGTTTCTTAATGAGTTTAGAAGAAGCCGTAGAGCTTGTTGTGTTCGCGTTTAACAATGCAGCGGCGGGAGATATTATGGTTCAAAAATCTCCAGCATCAACTGTAGGAGATTTAGCGCTAGCTTTAAAAGAATTATTTGAAGCTGATAATGAAATCAAAGTAATTGGTACGCGTCACGGGGAGAAAGCTTTTGAAACTTTATTGACTCGAGAAGAGCATATTGTAGCGGAAGATTTAGGAGGGTTCTATAGAGTCCCTGCAGATACACGTGATCTAAACTATGATAAGTATTTCAGTGAAGGAGACGAACAGCTTACTCAAGAGACTGAATATAATTCAAACAATACAGAGCGTCTTTCAATTGAGGAGATTAAGCAGCGATTGTTGACATTGGATTACGTACGGAACGAACTCGAGAAGCGGATCAATGTATGAATATTTTAATTACGGGTTCAAATGGGTTTGTCGGTAAAAATTTAGTTGCTGAATTAAAGAATCAAGGCTATACGCACTTGATGCTTTGCAATCGTAACACTACAGAAGAAGAACTACTCTCGTATACACAGAAAGCTGATTTTGTATTTCACATAGCAGGTGTAAATCGACCTAAAGAGGATGCGGAGTTTAAGTCAGGGAACCAAGATTTCACAGAAAAACTAATAACATTTCTTTCAAAGCGTACTACTAAGCCGCCAATCATGTTTGCCTCTTCAACTCAGGCTGAATTATCTAATCCATATGGAGAAAGCAAACGTGAGGCAGAAAGAGCAGTTAGAACGTATGGGCAAGAAAATAACGTAGAAGTAATGATTTATCGGTTCCCGAATCTTTTTGGTAAATGGTGCAAACCGAATTACAATAGTGTAATCGCTACGTTTTGTCATAACATTTCTCATGATATTCCTATTCAGGTGAATGATGAATCGACAACGTTGAGCGTTGCCTATATAGACGATGTGATTGTGAGCTTGATTTCTATACTGAGTGTGAATAATCGAAACTCTGTGGAAGATTTCTACAATGTATCACCGACGTATGATCTAACACTTGGACGTTTGGTCGATTTGTTAACGTCTTTCAAAGAATCGAGGCACGATTTATCTATCGTCCAACAGGATGATGAATTGGTAAAGAAGTTATATAGTACTTATTTAAGTTATTTACCTGAGCGAGATTTTTCGTATGAATTGAAGATGCATAAGGATGAAAGAGGTTCATTTACGGAATTCATGCGCACTCCAGATCGAGGGCAGGTATCCGTCAATATTTCGAAACCAGGCATTACGAAAGGGAACCATTGGCATCACACGAAAAATGAAAAATTTCTTGTGGTCAGTGGACAGGGAGTCATTCGATTTAGAAAAATCGATTCAGCTGAAGTTGTTGAATATTTTGTAAGTGGAGAAAAGCTAGAGGTGGTTGATATTCCAGTGGGCTATACACACAATATCGAAAATTTAGGGAATCAAGATATGGTCACATTAATGTGGGTAAATGAACCATTTGATTCAAATCGACCAGATACATATTACTTGGAGGTTTAAGACATAAATGAAGAAGTTAAAAGTTATGACGATTGTAGGAACAAGACCAGAAATCATTCGTTTATCTGCGACAATTAATCGACTTGAAGAGTCAGAGGCAATTGAGCATGTGTTAGTTCATACAGGACAGAACTATGATTATGAATTAAATGAAGTATTTTTTGAAGATTTCAATTTAAGAAAACCTGATTACTTTTTAAATGCAGCGAATGGAACAGCTACGGAAACCATTGGTCATATTTTAATTGCGATTGACCCGATTTTAGAAAAAGAACAACCTGAAGCAGTATTGATTTTAGGAGATACAAATAGCTGTTTATGCGCTATTGCAGCGAAGAAACGGAAAATCCCAATTTTTCATATGGAAGCTGGAAATCGTTGTTTCGATCAACGTGTTCCTGAGGAAACGAATCGTAAAATTGTGGATCATATTGCAGATATCAACTTAACATATAGTAGCATTGCAAGAGAGTACTTATTAAGAGAAGGTTTACCAGCGGATCGTATTATTAAAACAGGAAGCCCTATGTATGAAGTTCTTGAATCAAAGCGAACGGAAATTGAAAATTCAGATGTATTATCACGACTAAATTTATCTAAAGACAAATATTTTTTAGTTTCTGCTCACAGAGAAGAAAATATAGGCTCAGAAAAAAACTTTATTAATTTAATGGAGTCATTAAATTCAATTGCAGAATTATATAATTTTCCAGTTGTCTTAAGTACGCATCCTCGTACTAGGAAAATGATAGACGAGAAACAAGTGAAATTTAATGAAAATATTCAATTACTAAAACCACTTGGATTTATTGACTATAATAACCTTCAAATTAATGCAAGGGCAGTTCTTAGTGATAGTGGAACAATCAGCGAAGAGTCTTCAATTTTACGACTCAAAGCTCTTAATATTCGAGAAGCTCATGAAAGACCTGAAGCTATGGAGGAAGGCACAGTGATGATGGCTGGAGTAGGAAAAGAACGAATTCTGCAAGGATTGAAAATCTTAGAAGCATCACATAAGCAGGAAATAAAGCTTGTAAATGATTATTCGAAAGAGAATGTATCTGAAAAGGTACTAAAAATAATTGTTTCATATACTGATTATATTAATAGTCAGGTTTGGAAGAAATATGTGTAATTCTAATATCAAAGTAAGTGTGATTATACCGTTTTATAATCATTTAGATTGGCTAAAAGAAGCTATATTATCCGTAATCGAACAGACGTATAAAAATATAGAGATAATAATAGTTAATGATGGATCTAAATACGATTTATCAGATATAAAATCTATGGATCATAGAATAGTAGTGTTAAATAAACTTAATGGAGGGCCTGCTTCAGCTAGAAATGTAGGATTAGAAAATGCGACTGGAGAATATGTTGCTTTTCTAGACTCTGATGATAAGTGGCTGCCTACTAAAGTACAAGTTCAATTAGATTATATGGTCCGTAAAAATTACAAGTGGTCCCATCATTCTTATAAAATGTTTAGGGAAAATGAAACCTTGGACTTTAAAGAGATTGTTCCGAAAAATTGTGAGGGAAATGTCTTACTTGCTACTTATCTTAGTTTTAAAGGACAAACCTCAAGTTTTATGATAGAAAATAAGTTTTTAAGGGAAAATGAAATATCTTTTCCTGAGAATAGAAGATATGGACAAGATATTGAATTCTTTAGGGGCATAGCTGTAAAAGAAAATTTAGGATTTCTAAATCAACCTTTAAGTAGATTTAGAATTCGAGGGAATAACGCAGGTTTTAGACCTGATGTTCAAATAAATTTCAGACATTTAAGTTGGTTAGAAATCCAATCTAATGAAAAATTAAAAAATGGCTTACCTAAAACAGCTATTTTTGCCTATAAGGTCAATGAACTAATTTATAAAAATATAAATATAAAATCTGATTCAAAAATGACATTACTATATTATTTCTTACCTTATATTATGTTTAAAATAGCAAATATACAATTTGAAATTCAAAAGCGAGGGCGAAAATGAAAATTATCTATTTTAATTTTGGAATGTCAGATACTCATTACAAAATTATTGAAGAAAATATATTGTTGAGACCCCAAAAAAATCCTCAGCGAATTTTTGATCGCGTAGTTTATGAAGGTATAAAAAGTAATGGAGTAGATGTATTATCATTGTCTTTACCACCTGTTCCTGCATATCCTAAATCAAAAAAAATCTTTATTAATTTAAATAAACTTAGGCAGTTTAACGATGAAAAGAATGTAAATTATATTCCTGTAGTAAATATTCCGATTATTAAACAATTATGTGTTTTTGTGTATGCTTTAATAGTTATTAATATACAAAAAAATAATAAGGATTTGAAAATTTTAATCAACTGGCCGTACTTACCTTTTGTCAGTGCTGCAATTTTAATGAAGAAAATTTTAAAAATAGATATAATCCAAATTATTCCGGATTTTCCGAGTGATTATTTCTCTTATAAAAAAAATAAGAATATAATTGAAAAAATATATTCGCTCTCAAGTCGTATAACAATGGGGATAATAGGAAAATTTGATGCTTTTGTATTTTTAACAAAGTATATGAAAGAGATAATAACTGTAGATAATTCAAAGTATTGTATTGTTGAAGGAATGATAAATCCTAATACAAACTTCTCAGAAAGTGTTTACTCTAAAAAAAATATAGATAAGAAGATTAGATTTATGTATGCTGGTTCATTAAATAAAAAGGTAGGAATACTAGATTTCATAGAAGCATTTAAAATTGCTGCAGGTGACAATCATAATATAGAGCTTTATATATACGGCACAGGTGATTCTGAAGAGAGTATTAAAAATATTGTGTCGAACTCTAATAATATCAATTTCGGCGGATTGTTAAGTAGATCGGAAGTGTTGAAAAAACAAACTGAAGTAAGCTTTTTAGTAAATCCTAGACCTGTTAAAGAAGAGTATACTAAATATTCATTTCCTTCTAAAACTTTAGAAAATATGTTGTCTGGAACACCATTAATTACAACTAGACTCAGTGGTATCCCAAATGATTATAATGATTATTTAATCTATTTTGAAAATGATTCTATAGAAGGAATGGTGAATACATTAAAAAGAGCAATTGAAATGAAAAATGATTATAGAGTGACTTTTGGAAAGAAATCACGCGAATGGGTTAAAGTAAATAAAAATCCAAAAAAACAGACTCAAAAAATTATTGAGATGTTAAAAAAAATATAATTTCACGTGAAGTGGAGTGTTTTATTATTTTGAATAAAAGAAAAACTTTAATATTGTCCCCCATATTGATTGTGAATATATATATATTATTCACATTACTTGTTTATTTATTGGGTCCCTGGAATTTTTCGGATAATTATAAATATTTTACATCAATATTTATACTAGTATATTTAACCGCATTAAATTTTGGCTTTCTTACAGGAATATATAGTGTAAATACTACTAAACAAAGCAAAAATATTATTACTGAAAAATTCTTGATAAATTGGTTAAAGTATATTTTGGTTGCAAGTATATTGTTTAATGTAGTTTATATTATTAGAAATACCGGCGGTAATTTTATTTCTTTCATGTATATGTACGAACAAGCGTTCTCTGGAATTGTTAATCCAGGAGAACAATATTTTAATAAATTCTCAAATACTTCTATATCCTCAATCGGAGGAGGAGTATTTCCTAAAATTTATGTTATTCTTTCGCCTTTATTTTGGGCTAGTACACCGGTTTCGATATTATATTGGAATCGACTTAAACTTACTACTAAATTACTAGTGGTTCTCGCGATTATTATTGAGATTATTAAATGGATTTCAATTGGCACTAACAAAGGATTAATAGATTTGGTAATCATTTTTGTAACTGTCATTTTAACAATTTATATCAAGAAGGCATTTGATAGTAAATTAGACTTTCGAAAAATCTCTTCTAGAATTATGATTTTGATATTTTTTGGAGTTTTAGCATTAGTTTACTTTAATAGCGCAATCGGTTCACGGATTGGGATGAACTATAATGCTTTGTTGTATGATGTACCTATTAATGAAAGTAGTCTATTTTTTAAGTTTCTTCCTGAAAGTTGGCACTTTTTTATTATTGCTATTTCTGCATATTTAACACAAGGGTATTATGCTATTTCGATGAGTTTTCAATTTTCATTTGATTCGACATTAGGTATGGGGTCCTCTCTTTTCCTTTATGAAAATTTAAAGGGGATTATTGGAGAGAAGATTTGGGAGAACTCCTACGTTTACAAATTATCGGAGATAGGATGGGATCAGCAAGTCAATTGGCATAGTTTATATCTATGGTTAGCAAATGATTGGTCATATTTTGGGGTAATTCCGATTATGTTTTTACTTGGACTTTGTTTTTCGATTGTATGGAAAGAATTTTTATCAAATAAAAATTTAATTTCTTTGATTCTTCTTCCTTTGTACGTAATGATTTTTATATATTCTCCCGCAAATAATCAAGTAATGCAGACTCCTAACTTATTTGTTTCATTTTGGATGTGGAATTTTGTTTTCCTATTTTCCAAATTAAAAAAACAAAAATGATATAAGACTCAATGAAAAAGGTAATTTTTAAATGAAAAATTATATTTATGTATTTCTTTCAAACTCATCTGGATTGCTGATTAGTATTTTTACATTCACAATATTGCCTCAAACACTTACTGTAACAGAATATGGATACTGGCAAATGTATTATCTTTATGCTTCGTTTCTTGGACTATTTACATTTGGAATTACAGATGGTTTTCATTTAAAGTATTCTGGATCAACGAGAAAATCATTAAATAAAAAAAGTGTAAAATCTACACTTTTACTGGTTGTTGCCTTAAATACTTTTGGGGGCATGTTTATATTTTTTCTTTCGTTCCTATTTGGTTCTTCAAGTTATGAAACAACAATCATTAGGTTTTTGAGTTTCACATTAGTTTTTTTTAATTCATATGGTTTTTTTCTTCATTTGTCTCAAGTAACTTCTCAATTTAAAGAGTATTCATTACTACTAATGTTAGATAAACTACTATTTTTAATTGGTATATTTATACTTTATATTAGTGAACAATTACATGTTAGTAACGTAATTGCTCTATTTTTAGGTATAAAAATTATTTTATCATTAAAAAGTTTTATAACAAACATTTCATATTTCTCAAAGAATATTAAGTTAGAATTAATTAATATTTTTGAGAGTTTTCAGTTAATTAAGAGTGGCATTATACTAATGTTGCTTTTATTAATTTCAAATTTACTGATTAATTATCCGAGAGTGATTTTTTCTTATAAAGAAGATATTAAAAGTTTTGCTTTGTTATCATTCGCCTTTTCATTAATTCTAGTTATAGTTCAAGTTTTGTCTTCAGCGTCAGTTATTTTCTTTCAATCAATTTCTAAAGTGAGTGATAGCTTAACTCATAAGTATCTGGATATGACCTCAAGACTTATTTCATCCTTATTTCCTGTTTTAGTGTTTTTTTATATGATAATTAAGTTCTTAATACCTATTTTTTTCTTAAAATACATTGAAATAATGGAATATTTATATTTGATATTTCCAATAATTTTAATCCAAATAAGATATAATCTATTAATTCTTAACTGTTATAAAAAAGAAGGAGCACTTAAAGAAATATTATTCAATAGCTTAATTCATCTTATTCTTGGATTTTCTTTAATATTTCTTGTTTCTCAAAATATTAAAGTGTCACTTTTTATTTATATTATTCTACATTTGAGCAATTCTATATTTCTTAATGAAAGATTAAGAAATAAATTTAAATATCAGATCCATTATTCATGGAAAGAATTCGTATATATTTTGTTGTTTATAATCTTTAATTCGTCATATTTTAATCATTTAGTTATTGTTTTGAATATTTTGTTAATAACTACTTATATTTTTATTAACTACAGTTTATATAAATCATTAATCATCTATAATTATAAAAAGGTGAGTGAGTAAAATGTATAATGTTACAATAGTGGGGACTGGTTACGTAGGTTTATCGATGTCAATATTACTTGCTCAACATAACAAAGTAATTGCTTTAGACATACTAGAAGATAAAGTTAATATGATTAATTCAAGAAAATCTCCAATCGTCGATGCGGACATTGAGAACTATTTACAAAATAAACAATTAAGTCTAGTCGCAACTACCGATAATTTGACTGCTTTTAAAGATGCGGAATACGTTGTCATCGCAACACCGACAGATTATGATCCAGAGCGTAATTATTTCAATACCCGTACCGTGGAAAGTGTAATTGCGACTGTTCTTGCAATTAATCCGGAAGCCATCATGGTCATTAAATCAACTGTTCCTGTAGGTTATACGGAGGAAGTCAAAGCGAAGTTTGATACTGAAAACATCATCTTCTCTCCAGAGTTCTTGCGTGAAGGTCAAGCGTTACATGACAATCTCTATCCCTCACGTATTGTGGTTGGTGAGCAGTCAGAGCGTGCTGAAGTCTTTGCAAACTTATTAAAAGACGCTGCAATTAAAAAAGATATTGAAGTACTGTTAACTGACTCGACTGAAGCGGAAGCGATTAAGTTATTCTCGAACACTTATTTGGCGATGCGCGTTGCATTCTTTAATGAATTGGATACTTATGCTGAAGTTCGAGGTTTGAATTCGAAACAAATTATCGAGGGCGTTGGTCTTGATCCACGAATTGGTTCTCACTACAATAATCCTTCGTTTGGTTATGGTGGGTATTGTTTACCGAAAGATACGAAGCAACTTCTTGCTAACTACGAAGATGTGCCAAACAACATCATTAGTGCAATTGTTGATGCAAACCGTACACGTAAAGATTTTGTGGCAGAATCAATTTTGAAACAAAATCCAAAACGTGTTGGAGTCTATCGTTTGACGATGAAAACAGATTCGGACAATTTCCGTGCATCTTCAATCCAAGGGATTATGAAGCGTATTAAGGCGAAAGGAGTCGAAGTTGTCGTATATGAACCTGTTTTAAAAGAGGACACATTCTACAACTCACCCGTCATTAATGATTTCGAAAAGTTCAAGGAGACGGCTGACATCATTGTTACGAATCGACTTCATCCGGAACTTGAAGACGTGGTAGAGAAAGTGTATACACGAGACTTATATAGTCGAGATTGATAACAAGACGGCATAGGAGAATATCTTATGCTGTTTTTGTTTATAAGGAGGAGAGCGTATATTGAAAAAAGTACTGATTACAGGTGCGAATAGTTACGTTGGAAATTCGTTTAGAAAATGGGTTATTGAAAACTATTCTTCGGAAATTCAGGTAGATGCAGTGGGAACAAGGAACGGAGAATGGGAGCAACGCTCATTTGAAGAATACGACACCTTACTACATGTTGCAGGAATTGCCCATGTTTCGACAGATCAAAGTATGGAAGACCTTTATTATCAAGTGAATACCGATTTAACAGAAACGATTGCAAAAAAGGCTAAAGACGAAGGTGTTCACCAATTTGTGTTTATGAGCAGCATGATTGTATACGGAGATGCCTCTAATGCACAAATGATTACTCAGGATACAGCGCCAAATCCGACAAACTTTTATGGAAACAGTAAACTTCAGGCGGAGAAAAAGCTTGCGCTTCTCGAGGATGATAAATTCATAGTGGCCAACATTCGACCACCTATGATTTATGGGAAGGGATCTAAAGGAAATTATGTGAAGCTTGCACAGTTGGCGAGAAAAATTCCGTTCTTTCCAAGTTATCAAAATCAGCGAAGTATGATTCATATCGATAATCTATGTGAGTTTTTGGCATTAGTTATCCTTCATGGAGACAGGGGAACATTCCATCCGCAAAACAATGAGTATGTATGTACGTCTGTTTTAGTATCAACTATCGGTAAAGTTCATGATCACCGTGTTCGAGAAATAAGCATTTTCAATCCGTTTATTAAACCTTTGGTCAATCGTAGTATGACTCTCAATAAACTGTTTGGTGATTTCGCATATGCTAAAGAGTTGTCAGTATATCCGCATAAATATAATGTAAGGGATTTTGAAGAGAGCATTGCGTTAACGGAGCAAACAAAATAATAATGTGAGGGCAGCTACTGAAACTGCCCTACACATTTATTCATTTAAAAGATTACTTCTGCTTCTTCACATATTTACTCACCTCCCGATTCTTCGCATTCAACACTTCAATCGTTTCTTGATTTTGTTCTTTCGAGATGTGCAAGTACAACTCGGTCGTCTCGGTCGAAGCATGACCGAGTAATCGACTGATCTTTGTGACTTTGACATCGGCGTTATAGAGCTCCGTTGCGAAGCTGTGACGGAGGACGTGGCTCGTGATTCCGAATCCGAGTTGCTCCTCTGATACTTCTAGGAGATATTCATTCACATAGTTTCCACGGACTTTTCTGCCGCTTGGCATGATGAACAAGTATCGCGAGTCCTTGTCTGATTTTGGCCGCTCGACCTGAATATAGCGCTCCAACGATTTTCGGATACGTTCGGTCATCGGCACTTCCCGCATTTTATTCCCCTTCCCATGTCGAATGATGATGTCGTTCGACTCAAACGATACATCCTCGAGTTTTAAATCTAACGTCTCACTGATTCGGAAACCGGCATCGCAGCCAATTAAAAAGATGTTATACAATGTCGCATTGTGCGCATGATGCAGCAGTTGATTGACTTGTTCCCGACTTAAAATGATGGATTGCCGTTTTGCTTCGGCACCGGGTACGTTGACGAATACGAACGGATTAAGTGAAATCCATCCTCGTTTGACCGAGTAGGACATAAACGACTTGAGTACACTCACATATTTTTTAATCGTGTTGGACGCAAGCTCTTCATCTACTAGTTTGTCTCGATAAGGGAACGCGTGGTCAGTTTCATCCACGTCCTTCAGATACACCACATTCGACTGCTGCATCATCTGCTCGAATCGACGTAACGTGTTTCGATACGTCTTCACCGTCTCAGGGGAGCGTTGTTGCCGCATCTCTACATCTTCCAAGTAACGCGTGATCGCTTCTTTGATTTGAATCGGTTCCATGTTGTTCACTCCTTCGAATACAACTCTTCTCGCAACTCACGTTGAACGTCCGCCTTATACGCGCGCAATCGGCTTGCGGAGTAGTCGAGCGTCTGTTCTGTGCCGTCAATCAGGTGACAGAGAAGTTCGAAGTGGCGTGGGGTTAGGTTCTTTCGTTGTTCGTCGAGCCAGTCAAACAGATGACGCTCGGATGTCATGCATTGCTCAGGGAGCCGTTCGGCTGCGACCTCATGTTTCAAGTGCCGTGCGTTCTTTTGCTGATGGTTCAGAATCGCCCCGCGTATGCGCTGGAAGCAGTACGTCTTCGATAGCGTACACCCCCGGTTCAAGGCTTCCCATAAGGCGATGCGGGCAATTTGGACACAGTCGTCCTGCTCGTTCGGGTGGATGTTCAAGTGGCGGATGACGTAATGGATCATCGGCTCCCATTCTGTAATTTGTTCGTCAATGGTTTTCATCGTCGATTCTTTTCCGAGCGCTCTTTCGTATTCCTAGGTTAGAGCGAGTATAAACGCTATTCTTCTCCTTTCTGTCGTTGTTACACCAATGCTTATCGCCTCTGTCACCTTACTCCCAATGTTATCGGAGATATCCCCTGGGCTTATGTGTGATAAGGGCGGTCGCTAGGCGGGAGGAATAGCGTTTCTTTCCTGCTGGCGTTGTATTAACCAGAGAGATGATACGAATGACCAGTTTTGGTGAGAATTCAACGATCTGTTTTTAATCTTCGTGAAAGTTGCAAAACATACGGCGTAAGCCAATCGATATACGCAAGAATATGGAGGTACAATCCCCTCCTGTTCTTGCGTTTTTTATGTTTTAAACGACGAGAAGTCAAGAAAAATGGATTAGGCATGACTCGTCCTTGAGATTCAAATCGTCAAAGAAATCTCTTGGCGTCTGAAATACTTGTGCTATGCTTTTGGTGGAAAACTGTCAAAGGTGGAATGCATGATGACGGAACGACAGCAAAAGTTACTCGCGTTATTACAACATAAAGAATGGATGTCGACGAAGGATATCGCATGGGCGCTCCATTGCTCGGAACGAACGGTCCGGACCGAACTGCGTGCGCTCGAGAAACTGTCCGATGTGCAGATCGAGACGAGTCGGGGGAAAGGGGTGCGGCTCCTTGAGAACCATTACGTCCCGAAGCAGGAGACGGCGCACGACGAGGGACGCGTCGAACAAATCCTCATCCGACTCTTGTTTGATGAGATCACGTCACCTGCCGCGATCGCCAGCACCTTCTATATCAGTGAGGCGACGGTCAAACAAGACATCGATACACTCGAACAGAGGCTGAAGGACGCACCCCTCACATTTGATCGCCGACATTGTCGCATCGATGGGGAAGAACTCGTCAGGCGGGAATGGTTGACCCAGCTCTTGGTAAAGACGCGTTCCCCTCAGGCACACGCGCAAGACGTAAGACTCATCGAAACGTTCCTGACGGATTGGGAACGAGAGGTCGACAAACAATATTCCGATACGGCATCCGAACTCTTGCAGGCACGCCTGCTCGCGTCGCTCAAACGGATGCGACGCCGCGCCTACGTGACCTTATCACCATCAGGGCTCGAGATGGCACGTGCGACACGCGGGTTTGATACACTGATGCGCCGGATGGATACGTTGGAACAATCACTCGGTATGAAGATCCCGGCAGAAGAGAGGGCTTATTTCATGCTGGCACTATCGGGCGCGCAAGAGTTCAATCCGTCCGAAGACCATGTGACGCCAGAAGTCGCACGAGCCGCCAACCGGTTCGCCCTCGCCGTGAACGGGACAATTTATGGGGGTGCCTTACAGCGGGAGTTATATCGGTCGCTCCTCGCCCACATCCGGCCGATGGTATATCGCCAACTGATCAAGGCCTATGTCGAAAACCCGCTCCTCGATCAAATCAAACGTCGCTTCACGGCCACCTACGCGGCTGTCTTGCGACATGCCTCGATTTTAGAGAGCGAGCTCGACCTGTATGTCACGGAAGATGAAGTCGGATTCTTGACGCTCCATTTCCAGACAATGCTCGAAGAACGTCGCCGTCAGGAGAAGAAACGGATCCTACTCGTCTGTACATACGGGATGGGGACGAGTAAATTGATTGCGGCACGACTCCACAACCAGTTTCACGACGCCATTCACATCGTCGGGTATTCGTCGCTGCGTGAGCTCGAGAAACAGATCGAACGGCATCAGCCTGACTTGATCGTATCGACGGTCCAGCTCGGAGAACGGGAAATTCCGGTCCATGTCGTATCCGCCGTTTTGACCGAGCAGGACGTGCACCAATTGAGACAGCTGATCGGGGTGAACGGGAACACATACGCGACCATCGCCTCACTCGTCGGACACGTTCAATTTGTCGATGACGTCCTGTCACGCGGTCATGCCTTACACGTATTGATGGAAACGGCACATATTGACGAACGCTATTCTGAAAGCGTATACAATCGTGAACGGAACGGCTCGACCTCGATTGGGCAGAGTGTCGCCATTCCCCACGGGGATCCTGAGCTCGCGACGACGAACCGAATCGACGTTCTCGTGTCGCGGACGCCGATCGCCTGGGGGGACGAACAGGTCCGTCTCATCTTTCTCCTTCAATTCCGAGATTCGGACCAAACCTTCTCGACCCATCTGTTCGAGGAGATTGCCGCATTGACGGAAAATCCAAAGCTCGTCCGAGAATTAGTCGAGTCGAGAGATCCGCGTGCCTTCCGTGATTTGCTGTTGCCGTAGTCAACGGCAAAACGTTATCTGAAACCCCTTTCATATTCGAGTAAAGTATACATGTAGCCAAGCACGGATCCATTCCATTTGAAAGGGGAAACCACTATGAAGATTGTTGCCATCACCGCTTGTCCGGTCGGTATCGCCCATACGTACATGGCCGCTGAAAAGTTGTCAAAGACAGGTGCGGAGCTCGGACATGACGTAAAAGTGGAAACGCACGGGTCAATCGGGATTGAGAACGGATTGACCGAACAGGAAATCAAAGAAGCGGACGGTGTCATCATCGCCGCAGACAAGGCGGTCGACTTGGACCGTTTCGCTGGGAAGCGCATCGTCGTTGTCCCGGTCGCTGAAGCAATCAAGCAACCGGCAGAACTGATTGAACGCGTCAAGACCGCTCCGATTCAAAAAGGAGCAACGAAGGACGTCAAGAAAGAAAAAGACGGGAACATCGTCTATCGAGCGCTCATGAACGGTGTGAGTCATATGATCCCGTTCGTTGTAGTCGGAGGTCTATTGATCGCCTTGGCGCTCGCTATCGGGGGGGAACCGACCGCGAACGGGTTAGCCATCCCGGAAGGTTCGGTCTGGCAGAAGGTGTTAGATGTCGGGGCCGCTTCCTTCATGTTCATGGTACCGATTCTCGCAGGGTATATCGCCTATGCCATCGCTGACCGTCCGGCACTCGCACCGGGTATCGTCGGTGGATACATCGCGGCGAATGGTAGCTTTTATGGGTCAGAAGCAGGGGCCGGGTTCCTCGGTGGAATCTTGGCAGGTTTCGCAGCTGGATATCTCGTCCGTTGGATCAAGACGTGGAAAGTTCCACAGATGATTCAGCCGATCATGCCGATTCTCGTCATTCCAATCGTCAGCATGGTCGCGATCGCGGCACTCTTCATCTTCGTCGTCGGCGCACCAATCGCCGGACTCATGGACGGTTTGACAACCATGCTTCAAGGAATGGAAGGATCAAGTAAGATCGTGCTCGGTCTGTTGCTTGGTGCCATGATTGCCTTCGATATGGGAGGACCGGTCAACAAGGTCGCCTTCCTATTCGGCGCATCGATGATTGCCGAAGGACAGACAGGCATCATGGGGGCGATCGCGGTCGCCATCTGTATTCCGCCGCTCGGGATGGGCATCGCGACATTCCTTCGTAAAAAACTATTCGTGAAAGAAGAGCAAGAGGCAGGAAAGGCAGCCTTCATGATGGGGCTAGTCGGTATCACGGAAGGGGCCATCCCGTTCGCGGCTGGTGACCCACTGCGTGTCATCCCGGCCAATATGATCGGAGCCATGGTCGGTGCGGCCATCGCCATCACGGTCGGTGTGACGAACAACGTTCCTCACGGGGGACCGGTCGTGGCGGTACTCGGTGCTGTCGACAACGTCATCATGTTCTTCGTGTCGGTACTCATCGGTTCGCTCATTACGGCGTTCACGACCATCTTCTTGAAAGAGCGTGCCCAGCGGAAAAATACAAAATCAGAAACCTTGAAACAAGTCAGCTAAGGGAGAGATTGAGATGAAACTGATGGATTACATGGAAACGTCACTGATCGAACTGGATTTGGATGTCACTTCACGGGAAGAAGCGTTCGATGTGTTGACGCGTAAATTGGAAGGTGCCGGCTATTTGAACGACCGGTTGTCGTACTTGGAGGCGTTGGAGCGTCGGGAAGCGCTCAGTTCGACCGGGATCGGCTTCGAAGTCGCCATTCCACACGGAAAAACGGATGCTGTCAAACGTCCTGTCATTGCGTTCGCAAAAGCACGGAACGGCATCGAGTGGGACAGTCTCGACGGGGAACCGGCCAAGCTGATTTTCATGATTGGGGTCCCAGAGGCGGCGGAAGGGGACGAACATTTACGGATGCTCGCCCTCTTGAGCCGGCGTCTCATCGATGATGAGTTTCGCCGTCATCTTCAAGAGGCGACGACGGTCGAGGATGTCATGGCACAACTTGAAACGGTACATGCGTAAACCGGTAGGACGCTCAAAGAGAGCGTCCTCTTGGTGTAGACATCGGAATGGGGGAATGAATCATGATCTTAACATGCACACCAGTCTTTCAGGAACGACTTTGGGGAGGGCGTAAGCTCGAGACGACGTTCGAGTATGACCTGCCACAAGGGAACATTGGCGAGTGTTGGGGCATCTCGGCCCATCCGAACGGGATGAGCGTCGTCACTTCCGGCCAATTTGCAGGGCACACGCTCGCTGAACTGTGGAAGGAGAAGCGTGAGTTGTTCGGCACTTACACGCTCGACAGCTTCCCGCTCCTCGTCAAACTGCTCGATGCGGCGGACGACTTGTCTGTCCAGGTCCATCCGAACGATGAGGAAGCGATGCGTCTAGAAGGAGAACCGTACGGGAAGACGGAATGTTGGTACGTCGTCGAGGCGGAGCCTGGCGCGGAATTGATTCTCGGGCACACGGCGGAGACGAAAGCACAGTTGGCCGAGGCGATTATGCACGGTGAGTGGGACACGTTGTTACGTCGTCAACCGGTGAAGGCGGGCGATTTCATTTTCGTACCGAGCGGGACGATCCACGCGATCGGGGAAGGGATTGTCATCCTCGAGACGCAACAGTCTTCGGACACGACGTATCGGGTATATGACTTTGACCGGACGGACGACGAAGGGAATACCCGTGCGCTCCATCTGGAACAAGCGATTGAAGTGACGACGGTACCGGATACACCGACAATCGTCCATCCGACGACGAAAGACGTGACGGGTGGGACGGTTCAGACATTGATTGAGACGGACGAGTTCAACGTCTATCGGATGGACGTCGCAGATGGCTTCATGCTCCTGCCACTGGACCGATTCCGACTTGTCAGCGTACTCGATGGGACAGGTATGCTAGATGGAGTACAGCTTGAGAAGGGCGACCATCTCGTCGTGACGGTGAGTGACCAACCACGCATCGTGACCGGTAGCATGGAGTTAATTGTAAGCGATTGCAATGTGAAGTGACCGTGACATCATTACTAGAAAGGGGAGTCATCTATGTTTGGAGCGATTGAATTAGGGGGGACGAAAATTGTCTGTGGCATCGGGACGGAGACAGGGGACGTCATCCGTCACGCGTCCATCCCGACGACGGACCCGGAAGAGACGATGGCAAGCGTGTTCGCGTTCTTTGAAGGAGAAACGATCGAGGCGCTCGGTGTCGGCACGTTCGGTCCGGTCGACTTGAATCCGTCGAGTGAGACGTATGGATGCATCACGACGACACCGAAAATAAAGTGGGCGAACTATCCACTCTATGACGTGTTGAAGGCACATTTTCAAGTTCCGATTGTGCTTGATACCGACGTGAACGGAGCGGCATTCGGAGAGATGGCGTTTGGCGGGGCGACGGATGTCTCGAGTTGTCTCTACATGACGGTCGGTACCGGAATCGGAGCGGGTGCCGTGATTGTCGGGGAACTCGTCCACGGGATGGGGCATCCAGAGATGGGGCACATGATGGTCCGTCGTCACCCGGATGATCTGTCGAACGGTGTCTGTCCGTATCACGGAGACTGTCTTGAAGGATTGGCATCAGGTCCAGCCATCGAGGCGAGACATGGCAAGAAGGCGCACTTGCTCGACCCGAGCAACCCGGCGTGGGACATCGAGGCGGATTATTTGGCACAGGCGCTCGTCAACATCGCTCTGATTCTCGCACCGGAGCGGATGATTCTCGGGGGTGGTGTCATGAAGCAGTCGCACCTGTTCCCGAAAGTGCGTGAAGCGTTTCGACAGAAGATGAACGGCTATATTCAAAATCCGTATGTGAATGAGTTGGAGACGTATATCGTCCCACCGACACTCGGTGATTTCGCCGGATTAAAAGGAGCCCTCGCCCTCGCCATCAAGAAAGGAGATGTCGTCCATGCCGGGCGTTGATGTGTCGGTCCGTGAGTTAGAGGCTTACCGCTCGAGTGTCACAATGCCGGACGACTTTGATCGATTCTGGGAACGAGAACTCGAGACGTTACGGGACATTCCGATGCAGATCGAACGGAATCCAATCCCTGCTTACGTCCGAAACGTCGAGATGGAGGACATCCGTTACTTGTCGCATGGGGCGCTCGTACACAAAGCGACGTTCATCAAACCGGCAACGATTGACCGCTCGCTCCCCGTCGTCGTCCTCTATCATGGCTACAATTGGAACACGCATGAGCCTCATATCGCCATGAAATATGTCGTACAAGGGATGGCCGTGCTGCTCGTCGAGACACGTGACCAAGGAATGGACCCGGAGCAGTCCGTGCTCATGCCATTAGGTGGTGCCGCCGGATGGATGACGCGAGGGATTTTCAAGAAAGAGACATATTATTATACGCGGGTCATGCTGGACGCGGTCCGAGCGCTCGATGTCGCCTTCATGCTGTCAGGTGCAAAATCAGCGATTGTCGAAGGGGGGAGCCAGGGTGGCGGCATTGCCCTCGGAGTCAGCGCCTTACATCCGAAAGTGAAGGCCGCATTGGTTGATATCCCATTCCTTTGTGATATGCCGCGAGGGGTCGAACTCGCGACGGACGGTCCGTACTTAGAAATCTCGCACTACTTCAAAGTACACGATCCTCTTCACGAGGCGGAAGCGAGATTGTACGACACGCTTCGTTATGTCGACGGGATCAATTTTGCGAGACGTATCACCTGTCCCGTCATGGTCGGGGTCGGTCTCTTAGATGAGGTCTGCCCTCCGTCGACAGGGTATGCGCTATTCCGTGAACTTTCCGGTGAGAAGGCGTTCCGTGTCTATCCGGAATATGGACACGGCCTCTCGAGCCGCCACGAGGAAGAAAAACTGAAGTTCATCGCCCCGTTATTGTGAGTACTCCGTCATTTTGACGGAGTTTTTTTCATTTTGGATGAACAAGTCAGACTTCATTGGCGTATTGGGACGAAGGAACTAGTCATTCATGCAGACAAACGTAAGACGGGAAGCTCTATTCTTAAAATGAAAATAATTTTCAATAAATCCCATAAAAGTAAAATGATTATTTTTACCTATCACCCTCTATGCTATGTTGTTTTTGTAAGCGGTTACTTACTAGAAGAGGGAGTGAATGGGATGAACAAACGTAACGTAGTTGGTACGGCACTTAGCCTCACGTTGTTGGGAAGTTTATTACCGATGCAAGGAGCGGCAGCTGAAGAGGTGATGAAAGTCATCGACGCCTCGGGTGACGAGATGCGTGTCGGAGGTGTCAACAAACTCGCGAACCAGCAGCAACTCATCATCTTCAACGATCAGTTCAGCTACTACACGGAGACGAACCCGGCGAGTACGGAAGTCGTGCTAGAGAAAGTCGGAATCAATACGTACACGGTAGCGGAGAAACGAGGCGGGAACAGTCCGATCCCAGAGAACGGTCTCGTCCTGTCGACGGGGAAAGACACGACGGAAGCGGTCGCTTCGTTCTTGCGTCAGCTCGAAGTCGGGGAGCGCGTCATGCTCGAGGAGCCGGTCGTCAAACAAGAAGAACGCACGGCGAACGCCGTCGACCCGACGCGAACTTCGAACCCGGACGGGGCACCGTTCGATGGATTCCGCGGTCCGGACCAGTTGATTGTCTATACGCCTGCATTCGGGGAGTCGACGAAGACGAACGTATATGGCTATGAGATCACGGTCGAGGATGGCTATGTGACGAAGCTTGGGGGCGGGAATTCAAGCATCCCAGATAACGGATTCGTCGTCAGTGGCCATGGTGTCAGCTCGGCATTCCTTTCAGGGAACAGCATCATCGGGGCGAAAGTCGACGTGACGGACGGGGTCGTCACGATCACACAGGATGTGGACAGCTATGCGTTCCAAAGTGAGAAAGCGATTGAGAAGGCTGAACAGTCGATTGCAAAAGCGCGTGCGGAATGGATTGACGTCCCGCTCGACTTGGCGGACGAGGCGCTCCGTTCCGCTCGGACATATTTAGATCAGGCTGATGGGGAGTCAGACCCGGTCATCGCCTTAGATGCGGTAAGGCAAGCGACGCAGCGTGCGTATGATGCCTATTATTACTCCATCGACTCCGGTGTCGCTGAGCAACGTGCGGTGTGGCATCGTCCGAAAGAATCGACGTTAGCAGGAGTCGAGACCGTCTTAGATCGAATGGAAAAGGCCGGGTTCAATGCGGTCTATCTCGAGACGACGTTCTGGGGATACCCAATCTATCCGAGTGCGGTCCAGGAACGGTATGGACTTCCCACCCAACACCCGAACTTCAAAAACGGTGATTTCGGCGAGCACGGCACCGACATTCTCGCCGCCTATATCGCGGAAGCGAAAGAGCGAGGCATGACGGTTCACGCATGGACAGATGGATTCATGGTCGGGGAAGCGAGCCTAGGTGTCCCATCTCAGTTCAAACAGTATCCGGAATGGGCCGCCGCACAACGGACGAATACGACCGGACAGCCGGCGCCGGACACGTCGAGCCGCTATTATTGGCTAGATATCATGCAGCCTGAAGTACAAGACTATATGCTTGCGCTCTATGAGGAGATGGAATCGACTTACGACATCAAAGGGTTGAACATCGATTACATGCGACTCCCCCATCATGGTTTTGACAAAGCGTATGGATTTAGCGAACCGACACGAGCGCTCTATGAGCAAGTGAGCGGCATCGATCCGGTCGATTTGAAGAAGGACACGCCGGAATGGGAGGCGTTCCAAACATGGGTACGCGAACGGGAGAATGAATTCGTCGACAAGTTACATGACGTCTCCAAACAAAACGATGCGAAGTTCATGCTGACGGCGACGCCGGAACCGGGAGCGGAAGAAGTATACATCAGTGACTGGAAAGACGACATCGATGCCGTCATCCCACAAGCATACGGGCATGACTTCAACAGCATTCAAAAGACGGTACAGGCGAGTAAGAAGCTGATGCCGGAAGGAACGATGTATTTCACAGGGATCTACTCGTTCTATCACCACTTGAACGAAGGTGCGGCGGTCGACGACGTCTTGTCAGCGAAATTTGGCACATCGGGTGTGAACATGTTCGCGTTCGGTCAAGCGAGCGCACCGTCCGTCGATGCGCTAGGGAAAGGTCCTTGGCGTGAAGTGGCCGTCAATCCGGGGGAGGAGCCACTCCTCGCCATCGAAGCCTTATTGAAAGACACACGGCGCGAGATGAACAGTCTGTATATGCCGAAACGGGCGATGGATAAACAAGCGGGGCGTGCGCTCGCCAAGGAGATCCAGCGTCTCGAGAAGGCGGCGAGACAGCAGACGCTCAACATCGAGGAAATCCATCGAATCGAGCAATCGTTAGACGTGATGAAAGAACAGGGGCAGATTGAGCTGGTTTTATATGACCGCTTACAATCACGGACAGCTGACATGAAACAATGGCTACAATACGCCATCGATCGCCAAGGGCTCTAACCATTGGACTCGTCTCTGAAAAGGGACGAGTTTTCGTTTAGAAAATTATTTTCATTTTGATTTTAGTATTGCAAATAGATTTCTAAGACGATATGATGAATTTGTGAAAACGCTTTCTATTTTATCTCGGGGAGGAAATGAAAGATGAAAAAACGTACGAAACAACTCGCGGCGAGCGCATCGATCGCTGCCTTGTCAGTCGGCTTGATGGCTTGTAGCAATGAAGAGTCTGGGAGCAGTTCGGCATCGAGTGACGGCGAACTGTCAGGGAAGGTGACGATGTGGACGGCCTCACTCGCAGGGGAGCCATTCGATTCGTATTTTGACGAGATTGAAAAAGAGTTTGAAGAGATGCATCCAGACGTGGATGTCGTCATCGAGGACGTGCCACAAAACGAGATGGAGCAAAAAGTACTGACATCTCTAACAGGTAGCGATGTCCCGGACGTCGTCAACTTGAACCCACACTACATGTCGAACATCGCAGCACAGGGCGGATTGCTCGAACTTGACGACATGTTGTCGGAAGAAGCGAAAACGGCTTACGTGGATGGTCCATACAAGTCTGGCATGTTCGAAGAAAAACTGTACGCCCTTCCTTGGTACTTGACGACGACGGTCTCTTGGTACAACGGGGACCACTTCGAACAGGCGGGAATCAAAGAAGTCCCGACTTCGACAGAGGGCATTTATGAAGCGTCAAAAATGTTGACGGACAAGACGGGCAAACCGGCGTTCTATCCGGTCATCAATGACGGAAACGCCATCATGGAGAAGATGGTCTCCATCGCAGGTGAACCGATTGTCGAGGACGGAAAAGCGACGTTCGCCGATAATGCAGACATCATCAACTACTTCGAGACGATGCAAAAAATGTATGACGAAGGGTTGATTCCGCAAGAAGCGGCAGAAGGATCAATCAAGACAGGCCAAGAACTCTATATGGCAGGCAATACATCATTACTCGAAGGAGGCGTCACATTCCTCGGACCGGTCGAGAGCGGCGCACCGGACATCTATGAAGTCTCAAAAGCAGGACAACCGCTTGAAGCGTCAGACGCACCGGTCAACGTTGCGGTCATGAACTTCGCCGTACCGGCGAAGACGAAGAACAAAGAGGCAGCGGTCGCATTCGCGGAGTTTGTCACGAACGCCGACAACCAACTCGAATTCGCGAAGACGGCAGGAACGGTTCTTCCATCAACGAAAGCATCACTCGAGGATGACTACTTCACGAACCCAGGTGACTCACCGAAAGCGCTCGGGATGATGGAAGCTTCGAAATCACTCGAACGTGCCGAGGTTCTCGTTCCACCGACTGAGAACAGTGCGGAACTTCGTGAGTCGACGAAGAACATCTTCGTTCAAAACTTGCAAGGAAAAATGTCAGGTAAAGAAGCAGTAGAAGCACTTGCGAAAGCTTGGGATGACGCGTTCGAGAAATCTGGAGAGAGCGTGACATTCTAAACGTTGAGAGCTGAATCAAAAGGAGACCCCTCTTTTGGTTCAGCTCGTTTTATTGGAAGGAGACCTGAAGATGAATAAAGAGAATATAGCACTCCCTGTATCGGTCACGAAAACGAAGGCCGTCAGACGGAAGAAGAAAAACCTCCTCACCCCTTGGCTGTTCTTACTCCCATCGATTCTCGTGCTCGGCACGTTCCTCGTCATTCCGATTGTCGAGGCGTTCCACTGGAGTTTGTTGGACTATAAAATCATTGCGGGGACTGGAGAGTTCGTCGGACTCGCCAACTTCAAAGAGATTTTTACAGATACGTCGTTTTGGCTCGCGTTATGGAACACGATTTTATTTTTGATCATCGTCCTTCCATTGAATATCTTTTTGCCAATGATTTTAGCAGTTCTCGTCAATCAGGCCATCAAAGGCGTCTCGACGTTCCGCATCTTGTACTACTTGCCGGTCGTCACGCCGATGGTCGTCGCCGCGCTCATGTGGAAGATGCTGTACTCACAGAGCGGACCGGTCTCGTCGATCTTCGTATCGCTCGGTCTGTTTGACAATCCGACAAACTTACTCGTTCAAAGTTCGACTGCCCTCGTCGCGGTATCCGCGATCACAGTGTGGAAAGGTTTGGGCTACTACATGATCATCTACTTGGCAGGGCTTCAATCGATTTCAAAAGATGTATACGAATCTGCTGAAATCGACGGGGCGAACGCCTTCCAAAAATTCTGGCGCATCACCGTGCCGATGCTGACACCGTCTGTCACGCTCGTGTCGGTCATGACAATTATCGCCGGGATGAAAGTGTTCGAAGAAATCGCCTTGACGACAGGTGGCGGTCCGGCTGGCGCGACCACGACGCTCGTCATGTACATCTACAACAAGTTCATGTCACTGGACGTCAGTATCGCATCCGCCGCTGGTGTCGTCCTGCTCCTTCTCGCCATCGGTGCTTCGTTGCTTCAGATGAAGTTGACGAGTTCGCGAGAAGAAGATTTACGGGCATAAAGGAGAAGTGAAGATGAAACGTAAACAAACGACACAAAAAATCATGCTGTATCTATTGATGATTTTCATTTCGGTCATCACGGTCGGACCATTCCTTATCACGTTGTTCATGGCACTCAAGTCGCCAGGGGAAAGCATATACGGGACGATCTATCCGACTGACCCGACACTTGTGAACTTCACTGATTCGTTCTCGAAAGCGAACTTTGGGCTCTACTTTTTGAATACGTTCATCGTGACTGCGATTGCCATCCCGTTGAACTTGCTCTTCTGTAGCCTCGCGGCATATCCGCTCGCACGGATGGATTTCCGGGGAAGAGGCGTCGTCCTCTCGCTCATCATCGCGACGATGATGGTCCCGTTCCAACTGTACATGGCACCACTCTTCCAACTCGCGGGCGAGCTCGGTCTACGCAATTCCTATATCGGCCTCGTCGTGATGCAGGTGGCGACGGCGTTCGGGATTTACTTGATGCGCCAAGCGTACTTGCGCATCCCGAAAGAGCTTGAAGAGTCGGCTTACCTAGACGGGGCGAACCGCTTCCAAGTCTGGTATCGCGTCGCGTTGCCACTCGTCAAACCGACGCTCGTCACATTGGCGATCTTCACGTTCATGGGGACGTGGGGCGACTACTTGTGGCCGCTCCTCAACTCGACGGAGAGCAGCATGTACACGCTCTCGATCGGATTGGCGCAACTGTCACAAAACTTCGACGGCTCGAACTTGAAACTGATTAGCGCGGCGTCGATTTTGACGACGATCCCGACACTGATTTTATTTATGGCGCTCCAAAAATACTTTATCTCCGGTGCGACAGACGGCGCCGTGAAAGGTTAAGAGAGAAAGGACGCGGAAGAGATGATTCACTACGCAGGACACGAAATCAAGGTAGTACGAGACGTCGGGTGTGTCGTCGTTGGCGGCGGGACGTCTGGCGTGACGGCGGCCTATACGGCAGCGAACGAAGGAATCGACACGCTTCTCATTGAAAAGACGATCGCACTCGGGGGGACGCAGACGAACGCGCTCGTCTCTCCGATGATGCCGACACACGTCCAGCCACGGGGCGTCAATCGTCACATTTTAGACCGATTGGAAGAACGCGGCGTCAAAACCGACGATGGGACGACGAATTGTCGGTGGTTCAACGTCGAGACGCTCACTTCGGTGCTAGATGAGCTGTTGGAACAGGTCGGATGTCAGGTGTTATACGATGCCGTCGTCATCGATGTGATGAAAGACGAGGACACGATCACCCATCTGATCGTCCAGACATGCGCCGGTCTCGTCGCAATCAAGACGCAGACGGTCATCGATGCTTCGGCGGATGCCGTCGTCGCACGTGTGTCGGGCATCCCGACAACTTCTGGTGACGAGAATGGACATAACCAACAGATGACGTTCCGCTTTGAGATGGGTGGCGTCGACCTCGCTCGCCTCAGAGCGTTTGTGCTCGGGCTCGGCGAAACGTTCTGTCAGATTGAAGACCCAGACTTTTTTGAAATCGTCATGGTCCCGGGGAAAGGGCATGTGCTCGAACCGTTATTCCGGGACGGGTTGGAGACAGGTGAACTCACGACTGACGACCTGAAATACTTCCAAGGATTCACACAACCGGGCAAACCCGGCGTCTTCTCCTTCAACTGTCCTCACATCCCAGGATTGACGGACACGACCGACCCGTTCGCCCGCTCCGAAGCGGTGCGCATTGGACGACGGATGATGCAACGTCTCAGCCGGTTCTTGGTCCGTCATTTACCCGGATTCGAGTCGGCGTTCTTATTAAAAGAAGCGACACAGCTCGGCATCCGTGAATCGTATCGGATTCAAGGACAATATGTCTTGTCCGAGACGGACTATGCGAATCGGGCCCGCTTCCATGACGCCATCGCCAAAGGCGACTGGTATGTCGATGTGCATCGTGTCAAAGGAGACGAGGCGTTACCGAAGAAATACACAGCGGGCGAGTACTATGAGATCCCGTATCGTGCCCTCATCGTGAACGAAGTGACGAATGTCATCTTTGCCGGACGACATATCTCGAGCACGTTCTTGATGCAAGCCTCCCTTCGGATTCAACCGACGCTACGAGATGTCGGGGAGGCGACGGGACTCGCCGTCGCACTCGCGTTGAAAACGAAAACGGCATTGAATGAACTCGACGGTGGGTTGATCCGGGAACGAATGGAGGTCCTCCAATGAAACAAGTGCATGTCTTGAATCATACGCATTGGGACCGGGAATGGTACGAATCGTTCGAATCGTTCCGCTTCAAACTGACGGAAGGGCTACGCTACGTCGTCGACCGGCTACAGGCCGGACAATTCGATAACTTCTTCTTAGACGGACAGACGATCGTGCTCGACGATTACCGGGAAGTGGTCAGTGCAGACGAATATGAACAGCTCGTCGAGTGGATCCGGGCAGGGAAAATCGAGGTCGGACCGTGGTACTTACTCGCCGACGAGTTTTTAGTGGCAGGAGAGTCGCTCATTCAAAACTTGAAGATTGGGACGAAGATGGCACGCCAACTGGGATCGAAACATGATATCGGCTATTTGCCGGATACGTTCGGACATATCGGACAGATGCCACAGATTCTAGAGCAGTTCGGGATTGGTCACGCTATCCTCTGGCGTGGCGCCGTCTCAGATGCATTCGAGAATACGTGGATCGCGCCGAACGGATCGCACGTCAAGACGTTCGTCCTGCCTTTGTTCGAAGGCTATTATCAGACGTTCTTAAAGCACGAGGCATTTCAAAAAGAGATGGATGACTATTTGACACGTAACGAACCGTTCGTGAAAAGTGGTCATTACCTCGTCATGAACGGGGCCGACCATACGTTTACGGCACCTGACATCAAGGGCCGGCTCGATGACATCAATTTGCCAATCCGTCAATCACTCATGTCCGATTACACGGACGCGGTTTCGACACATCGTCCGACCGCCACGATACACGGTGAACAGCGGGACCCATCGAAAATCTTCATCCTACCAGGTGTTCTCTCGACAAGGACGTATCTGAAGCGGGACAATCAACTCGTTGAAGATGAAGCGCTCAACACACTCGGATTTTTGAACGCATTCCTCGGCACCGAGACACGAAATGATTCATTCCGAGAGTATGTGTGGAAACTGATTTTACAAAACCAACCACACGACAGCATCTGCGGATGTAGCATCGATGCCGTCCATGACGAGATGGAGACACGTACGGCACGTGCACTCGCTGCCATGAGACAGTTCGAACAGACGCAACTCGACAAGCATTATCCGGCACCGTATTTTGGTGAAGGATATAACGATCAACTCGTGGTGATCTCGACCGTCCCGATTGAGCGGACGCTCCCGGTGGAAACGACGATTCGCATTCCGAAACGACTCGACCTCGGACAGATCCGCCTCAGCATGAATGGGCGACCGATTGAGGTTGACGTCTTGCGCCGGGAAGAGAAGGAAGTGTTTCTACGACACATTTTGGCAGAGCCGCATTACGATGAGTATGTCGAATATGACGTCGTCTTTTCAATACCGGTCGAAGGGGCAGGAGCCTATGTGTGCGAGATTGAACGGATTGAAGCAGAAGTCGCACGGCCCGACCGAACAGATGACGCCATTGAGAATGCGTTCGTCAAAGTCGAAGTGGACGATCAAGGCTTAACGATCACAGATGTAGAGACGGGGACGCGATATCCAGGACAGCATGTCTTCTACTCGAGTCTCGATGCAGGAGACACATATAACTATTCACCACCACGTGAAGACCGTTTGACGAAAGCGACGCTACGCCATGCCACGGTGGAGCGTGGTCAAGCCCATCAAACGATGCGTCTCGAATATGCGTTGACGGTCCCCGCATCTTTGGATGATTCACGTCAAACAGGAAGCGAACAGATGGTGACGATGCCGATCACGACGACGGTCACACTTTATGAACACGACCCGCTCATCCGCTTCAAGACGACGGTAGATAACAAAGCGCAAGATCACAAGCTCCGTGTCGCCTTTGATGTCGGAACGTGCGAAGTCACGACAGCGGACACGGCGTTTGATTGGAACGAACGGAAAACGATGCGGGACAAGCGATTTGATGCCGGGAAAAATGAAGAGTGCGTCATGGCGCAAGCACCGACCTATTCGTTCGTTCAGGCGAATGCGCACACCCTCGTCCATCGCGGTTTGCAAGAATACGAAGTGAGCACATATGACGGCCGAGACGTCGTGGAGCTGACGATGCTCCGAGCGGTCGGCTGGCTGTCACGACGGGACTTGCGCACGCGAGGAAACGGGGCAGGACCAGGATTTGAAGTGCCGGGTGCACAATGTCTGCGAACCGACACGTTCGAATATGGACTCTTGTTGAACCGGGAGAACGAGTCGGCGACACACATCACGAGCTTCCGTCGACGACCGATTGTGCATCAAACACGCGCAACGACACCGAAGCATTGGTTCACAATGACAGGTGGCGTCTTCTCGAGTGTGACAGGAATTGGACCGAATGTGAGTGAGATTCGTCTATTCAATCCGACGACCGAGCGTGTTTCGGTTACCATGACGTTCGCACAACAGGTAACATTAGAGAGAGTAACGTTAACAGGAGACGTCATCGAACGAGTGGGCGAAACGTTCACGGTCCGACCGAAAGACATCGTGACGATCCGGGTGACGAGCGAAGAGAAATAGACTTTAACGAAGAAGGTGACAAAGATGAGAAAATTCGTAGCGCTCGACATTGGCGGGTCGTTTATCAAGTACGGTGTGTTGACGGAAGATGCGATCTTTATCGAAAAGCACGAGAGTATGACCGAGGCCAATCAGGGCGGGGCTCACATCTTAGAGAAGGTGACGGGATTCATCCGTGACTTGCAGACGCGTCACGACGTACAAGGCATCTGCATCTCGACGGCAGGACAAGTCGATTCGAAAGAAGGGATTGTCGTCTATGCTTCGAAATTGATTCCGGCCTACACGGGCACGCGATTAAAAGAAACGTTAGAGGCGACGTTCAGTCTGCCGGTCGAGGTCGAAAACGATGTGAACTGTGCCGGACTGGCCGAGTCATGGATTGGGAGCGGCAAAGGAGCGAAAAGCTTATTCTGTCTGACAATCGGAACAGGAATCGGAGGCAGTTACATTCTCGACAACAAGCTCCATACGGGACATAGCTTCAGTGGGGGTGAGATTGGATATATCCCGATCGAAGGATATGCGTTCGAAGAATTGGCGTCGACGCGTGTCCTCATCGAACGTGTCGAGGCGAGAACGGAACAGACGGGACTGAACGGGAAAGACGTGTTCGAGATGGCACATGCGGGTAATCCGATTGCCATCGAAGAAATCGACCGCCTCGTCTATTACTTGTCAAAAGGGATCGCGACGGTGACGTATATGATGAACCCAGAAAAAATCATCATAGGTGGCGGAATCACAGCGCAAAAAGACTACCTGTATCCTCGCATCATGAAGCAACTGGCTGCCGACATCATCCCGGCCATCTTAGAGAAGACGACGATCGAGATTGCCCGGAACTTGAACAACGCAGGCATGATTGGGGCGCTTCGTCACTTCTTGCTCCAGGAATCGATGCGACCGCTCCGGAGCATTACGACGATCATCGAGTCGAACCATCATCGTTTCACGAAGCGAGAACAGCTCGTCGCAGACTTTATCATCCAGAACCTCGAGGCCGTTCCGAACAAGACGATCACGGAGATGTCTCGTCAGATCAACGTCTCGGAAGCGACGATCACCCGTTTTTGTCAAAAGCTCGAATTCGGGTCATATAACAAGTTGCGTCTACTCGCCAAAGAGGCCACCGTCAGCAATCGCTACTACGGTCCCTCGAATATCGATGGGCTCGATGATATCAATGAAGCGTACTTCATGATGATGAAGAAATACGAGTCGTTGTACGACCAAAAAGCGATGAATCGACTGAAGGAAGTGCTTGAATCGACGAACCAGGTCGTCTTATACGCGACGGATGAGTGGTCACCGCTCTTACCCGCCATCAAGACGAAGCTCCTCGAGTTCGGCGTCATGACGGACGGATTCTCGGGCGCGCAAGCGATTCAATTGTCAAAACGGGCGATTCGTCCAGAGACACTCGTCATCGGGCTCAGTCGCGATGGCTACAGTGAGGAGGTCATCGACGGATTGACGCACGCGAAGCGAATCGGTGCCGTCACGGTCGGTCTATCGACACAAAGCGATTCACCACTCTTCTCTGTCTCCGACGTCCGCTTGACCGTCGCCTCGACAGAAAACGCGAACGTGACCTCGATTCGGGAAGTGGCCCTCTTTTATCTATTAGATGTCATCACGCACACGGTTCGGGTGGAAGAGCCGAGCAGTGAGACGATTTGAGGTGTGACGATGAAAATCGTATATGTACCGATTGATGAACGACCATGCAATGTGGATGTGGTGCAGCGCATTGTCGGAGTGACCGACGAGGTGACGCTGCTCACGCCACCCGATCATTTATATGGATACAAAAAAGAAGCAGCCGACCAATTGGGGATGCGGGAGTGGGTGCGCAGTGTCAACGACTGCGACGCGCTCGTCCTCAGTGCGGACATGCTTTGCTATGGCGGGCTATTGCCGTCACGTCTTCATCATATGACCGTGGCGGACCGCGATACGTTCATCGCGTGGATGCGAACGCTTCGGCGTGAGACGGAGGCACCGCTCTATGTTGCGACGATGATTATGCGCACGCCGAAGTATAGCTCGGATGACGAAGAACCAGACTATTATGGACAATTTGGTGCGGAGATCTATCGACGCGCCTGGTTGCAGGACCGAGACGAACGGGACGGGTTGACCATGGAGGAACAAGACGAACTCGCGAATTTGAACGAGTTGATCCCGACTGAGTATATCGTGGACTACGAGACGAGACGTGCGTTCAACCGATCCATCAACGAGGCGATGATTCAACTCGTTGAGGAAGGGGTCATCGAACGATTGTTCATCCCGCAAGACGATAGTGCCGAATACGGCTATACATCGATTGACCAGACGGACGTATTACGACAAATTCAAGAGCGGCGTGTCTTCACGAACGTCCATATGTATCCGGGAGCGGATGAAGTGGGCGCCACGATGGTCGCCCGAGCCTTTTTGGACAAGCGAGGAACAAAGCCGCGTGTGTATCCGATTTGGAGTAGTGTCCTCGGTCCGACGTTGATCCCGATGTATGAGGACCGACCGTTCATCGAAAGTATGTATGCCCACCTGGACGCGATTGGACTACATCTCGTGGAGACAACGGAAGAGGCAGATCTTGTTCTGGCTTATAACGTACCGGGACGCACGATGCAAGAATCGTGGGATCAAGACGAGCGTGATGTGACGTACACGAGTTTTCGTCACATGCGTCAATTCGTCACCAAGATTGAATCTGCGCTTACGCAAGGGAAACGAATCATCGTCGCCGACAGCGCCTATGCTAACGGCGGGGATCAAGAGTTGATCATGTGGCTCGATGCGTTGAATCTTCTCGAACAGTTGGATTCTTATAAAGGTTGGAACACGAACGGGAATACGCTCGGGACAACGCTTTCTCAAGGTGTGTTTGCCCAATTCGGGAAACGAGAGCGGATTCGCGAGAACGTCCTCTATCACGTCCTTGACGATTTCGTCTATCAAGCGAAAGTTCGGATGAAGATGACCGATACCGTGTTACCAGAGTACGGAGCCAACTATTTCGATTTAGGTGGACATGCCGCAGCGATTTCGCAAGAACGCGATCAGATGATGACGGAAGTGGCGCGATATGTGATTCGTCATTCTTTCAAAGAAGCATGGACATTCAACACATCGGCACCTTGGAATCGTATGTTCGAATGCCGATTAGAGTTTGGAGGAACAACCCAATGATTGAACAATTAAGAAGTCAGTTGATCGTGTCCTGTCAGGCGCTCCCGGATGAACCGCTCCACGGTTCGGTCATCATGGCCCGCATGGCTGTTGCCGCAAAAGAGGGTGGGGCGAGCGGGATTCGCGCGAACGGGATCGAAGATATTCAGGCGATTCAAGCTGTCGTCGATTTACCAATCATCGGCATCATCAAACGGGAATACGATGGTTCGGATGTCTACATCACACCGACAATGGAAGAAGTCGATGCGCTCGTATCGGCAGGTGTCAATTTGATTGCGCTCGATGCGACACAACGGCAGCGCCCAGACGGTTCGACAATTGCGACATTCTTTCCATTAGTAAGAGAGAAATATCCGAATCAACGCTTTATGGCGGATTGCGCCACATTGGAAGATGCTGTCCGTGCCGAACAGCTGGGCTTTGATGTCGTCGCACCGACGCTCTATGGGTATACCGCTGAGACAGCTGGCAAGAAAGTGTATGAAAATGATTTTCAATTTTTAAGGGAAATGGTGCAGATCGTCTCGATTCCAGTCATTGCGGAAGGGAACGTGATCACACCGGAACACGCGCGACGTGTCCTTGAACTCGGAGCACATGCGGTCGTTGTCGGTGGCGCCATCACAAGACCGCAACAGATTGCGAAGCGGTTTGTGGAAGGGATTTCACAAAAAAGTCAAAAAATATAACAAAAAAGCATAGTTGTTTGGTGATTATACACCAAGCATCTATGCTTTTTTGAGTATTATTAAGTTGAAAAAGAGAAAAACAATTTCAATAGTATCATCCACTCTAATGTATTGATTTTTATATGTCTGTTTAAGTGATTTTTCTCCCTAGCACATCTGTTTCATACACTTCTCCGTGAAAATTCTTTCCACACACCTGACAATGAACATCCCAATTGTTTTCGACTTGCTTATTATAGTTCCCATGCGCATACTTCAGCAGTCGCATGTATAGTAAATGGTCCGGATGATTCTTTTTGAATTTACATACGTTGTCGACCCACACTTCCTGACAAGTGCAAATATACGTACGTTTGTATCCTTCATCTATTCCTCTTACAATCATGCCGCATGACGGGCAATAACCGATATTACCATTATACTGATGAATGATTCGTTTCATATAAGTGGACAAATGATGTGTCTGTCCAGGAGCTATATTGAAATGAGAGTACGTATAAGGCGTTCCATTACTGTGCTTAATATTTAGATTGTAGACATTAAGGGAAGCTGCACTATGGACAAGAGATGCACTTTTTATTTCATAAGGAGTTTCTTTAAAATCGTTCAAATAACGCTGGCAAGAATGTTTTAAATCGTGACTGATTTTTAGTTTGACATGAGGACTACCATAAGGTTTATATTTAGCATCGAGTGTATGACGAATAATCGATTGCGTTCTACGATTAAAAAAAGAAATCAAGTAGTCAGGACGTCGATCATTTCCTTCATTTGACTGTAGATTCGGCTCGTAATCGATGGCGATGCAGTCCTTCGTGTCAAGGTGTTCAAAGATAATACGGAGATTACGTAACGTACCATATGTGTTGTGCCAATTGAATAAGAGTCCAGTGATTGAATCGGCTGGGAGAAATCGTAGGCGTATACATTCCGCATAAATTTGCAACAGTGTCCAAATCTCGAATAGATACGGCGAACGAATCATCGACTCAACAAATTGTTGCTTTTCGATGGTGAATTTAGGAATCAAGGCTAGTATGTCTTCGAAACATTCGAACGTTTCGCGATAACGGGGTTCATGTAAAAATAAATGTGTTCCTTCTATTTCAATCGGAGAAACATTAAACAAAGATGTTGAATTCGTGAATGGTTGTAGCGAGTCAATCATTTCGTTGAGAAGATTAATTTTTTGATTCGCTATGGAGAGTCGGTTCATCACGTCTAGTAATTTCTTTTGCATATTATAAATGATTTTTGAGTATTCACTTTGCGATGGGAGAAGAAAATCCCGCTCTTCTTTTTCATTTTCAAGTAACTCTTTCCTTCCGAGTTCTACTCTCAGTGTATTCCTTAGGAAGGAAAGGATTGTGTCAACCATCGTTCGGATCATTTGATGCTCGATGATGTCGTGTGAAGCTTCGACTACCTCGACATTGATTTTTGGTTGACCCATTCCTGCTTGGTAGGCTGCCATTGTTCGAGGTGTCCATCGCTTGATTTGATTTTTTGTTGATTTCCCAGGTGCACGAGTTAATACTTCAGCTGGGGAGTCAACAATGGTATTGAGTGTATGTTTGAACTGATTGACTAGATCGTACAAATCATCCAACGGAAAAGAATGGGTCGGACCTGTTTTCGTGACACCCTCTGATTCATGCGGTTGTGTGTTGAAAGCGAGTAGTAAATCTTGCACTTCAGCCTGCATGCGCTCGTATTGATGTAACGTCAGGGTGACAGGTGTAACAATCAATTTCTTGCAAGCAATTAGATGACGATCGACGTTATAGGCCTCTATTTCAAATTGACCACATACGTTTAATCCAAACTCTGCATCACCCGATTGCATATACCATAAATTCTCATCATTGAGTGAGCGAATAAAAGTAGACTTAGGATATTCTTTAAGGCGTACCGAGTATGCTCCTGCAATCTCAACGCCAATATGGAGATGCTTTCCTTTATACATGCTGTATTCTTGAAAATAGTATGTCTCTCCTGATTTTGAAAGTTCATTGATTTTACGAGTCGGAAGTCGGAGAGCGGGAAACGTTGACGTATTACCTTCTCCTTTGCTAGAGAACTGTATATTGAATAGTTTCATCGATGTCTACTCCTATTCTTATTTGAAAAAGTTGACGTGTCGACTATCGTTATACATCTGCGAGGCACGCTGCGCGCTCTCTTTCAATTTTTTTTCGCGTAGTCTATTGGTAAAGGACTCAAAAGCATCGGTTGCAGCAGGATATTGACTTTTTGAAAAGTTGATGCGGGGCAACAATTTTGAGAGGACAAGCTGATTCAACGTACGTTCAGATGTATGCGCTCCAATGCGCAAATAGTTTATAAGCTGCTTCTTACCACGTGAATTTAGTCGTGCATTCGGAATCATCTGTAATATATCCGAACATTCGATTAACCATTCAACATCATGTTTGACGTCTTCTTCTGATGATATAGGAGTCGTGAATGATTCTAAGTCGATTTCAATTCTACCTGTGAGCGTTGAGGACTCAAGTGTCGTTTGTTCATCAGCGCTAGGAGATTGTTGTGTAAGTTCGATGATGAAGCAACGATCAATCACCTTAGGACTAAGCGGTTTGACGGTATGGTCCATATTAATTGTTCCAACAAATCTTACGTTTGATGGAATCTCGATTTCGTAAGGGTATCGAAGTAGTTCTTTAGCGTTTTGATATTGTTTTCTATCCTCCGTAGTGGGGTCATCGATGCAATCATAAAAATCTATGAATTCTCTGGCCTCTTCATAATAACGCGGTGGGTAGAGTGGAATCGGATTATTTAGTTCCTGACTGCTCAAAATTTCGGCGAAATAATACTCCACGTGAGCTAAATTCATTTCATCTAGACAAATTAAATAAAGACTATTAGATTCCTTTGCAGCTAAAAGTGAATCAAGGAATGGGGTAGGTACGAAGGAGCGCTCGATTGCATTAAAGTAGCCAAATAAGTCCATCTTATCCGTCCAACTGGATTGAACAGATATAAAATGAGCAGTGGCTTCCTGAATCGCGTCAGTAAATGCTCTTACCAAACTGGATTTCCCTGTCCCGGACGGTCCGCTTAGCACAACGAGTGTATTAGTTTGAAGTGCTCTCAAAAATGTTTCGATCACAGACTTATCGTAATATAAAGATTCCTCACGGTCACAATAAAATAGAGTTTGAAGTGTTTCGACGATTGTATTGGGATCCCATTGTAAAATTGGTTTTAAGTAATACTCGTCTTCTCGTGCTTTCGGTTTCGAATGGATTTTAGAAAGGATGTTGTAGAATTGTAAATCACGCGAACTTAGCTTGTTTAGTTCTTTTTGATGTTCAATCTGTTGTTTGGATATTTCTTTTTGGTAGCTTTCTTTTAAAATAGACAACTCGTTTTCATAATCTTTTTGAACTTTTTGTAACTCATCTTTCAACGAATCTTCTTTTATGCTGAGTTGTTTTTGTGCCTCTTCATTCTTCTTCTTTAATGTTTCAATTTTTTTAATCTCATCTTTGAATAAAGAATTACGGTATTCACTAAATCTTGAAAACAGAACGGCTTCTAGATCGGTCCCAAAAACCTGTTCTGCAACTGACGCTAAAGACTTACCTCCATTTAGAAGTAAAATGTCATGAAATGATACTTTTAATGGAGATATATCTTTCGAAGGAATCGTGAGTAACTGATGCCTATACTCGCGATACGATTGATAGGTGTAATTACTTTCGTACAATTCACCTTCTTCTACTCTGACTTCACCATGGAAAAATGCTGTTATTTCCCAATCTCGATTCGGTGATAATGGGGACTTGCAACCGATTAATCCATTTTCGGTCATTTCCATGATATGAGCCGTTATTTGAACTTTGCCATCGCCTATTTTTGTTTTATTGGTTACACGAAAAATTATTTTAAGGCCAAAGATATTATCTTGTGTGATTTTTTCATAAAATGCTTTCGTCTCTTCTTTTGTAAGGTCTCGATTTTTGAGTTTCTCAATTAATTCATGGTTGAATTCTAGCCATTCTCGAAGATTGGTTGGTGTGTTAATTGGTCTCTGAGTTGTCATAAGGGAATCCAATCCTTTCTGTTAGTGGAGTAATAATTAAATATCAAAAAAACACATGGTAATTTATACCCAAATCCAAAAGTGACAACTCTATAATCAAACTCCTTATTAAATAAAAATAGTGCACAGGTCAAAAATTATTAATATTCATTACTAAAGCAAAAGTCTAGAAAAGAATAAATATACTGACTGCGATACATAAAAAATGTAAAATGAACCACATTCAACAAAAGCGCTTTCGGTCATTTCAGACATGCTATACTAAAAGAAAATGACAGGAATAGGTGGAATGGTCATGGGGAACACAACACCACGCAACTCCAAATGGATGAGATCCTATAATCGGGCGCTCATCCTTCGGCTCATCCGGCTCCATCAGCCGGTGTCCCGCGTCGAGCTCGCCAAGAAGACGAGTTTGACGAAACCGACGATCTCGAACATCGTCAATGAATTGAAAGAAGAAGGACTGATCAATGAGCGGGAGCTCGGTGTCTCGAGTGGGGGAAGACGCCCAATCATGCTCGAACTCGCGGCGAGCGACCGTTTTGTCATCGGCATCGATGCGACACAGCGAAAGCTGCATGGGGTCGTCACGAACATCCATGGGGAACTGCTCGACGAGGCATGGCATGACGAACGGTTCGATACGAACGAGGAGTTCATCGATGCCATCGTCGCGCTCTACATAACGTTGAACGAACGCACGCAAGGCGATGTCATCGGACTCGGCGTCTCCGTGCACGGGATGGTCGAGGCGGGTGACGGGGTCGTCTTGTTCGCGCCACGTTTTCACTTGCACGACATCCCGCTGAAGCGTGAACTCGAGACACGTCTCGGCCAGCACGTCTTCGTCGAGAACGACGTCCGGACACTCGCCCTCGGCGAACTATATTTTGGGGAAGCCATCGGCATCGAGGAGTTCTTTTATGTGTATGCCGGGTACGGGATCGGTGGAGCGTATGTCCACGCAGGCGAGTTGATCGATGGGGAGCATCACATCGCCGGTGAGATTGGACATATGCGCATCATGCTCGACGGACCGATCTGTTCATGCGGCAACCGTGGCTGTTTAGAGGCAGTCGCAGGTGAGCGTGCCATCTTGAACGAGGCCCGTCAACTCGCGCATGACCTGACGCTCGACGACCTCCGTGATTCCGTAAGCTCGAATCAAGACGTTCAAAAGCTATATGAACGGGCCGGTGAATATATCGGCATCGCCACGCTCAATATGATCCATCTGTTGAATCCGGGTCGCATCCTTCTCGGGGGACCACTCTTCAACTATGCGCCGGACGTCGTGACGAATATCCAGGAGCGTGTCGCCCAGACGGCGCTCACCCTTGACGCCCGTCAGACCGACATTCGTGTCGTCCCGTGGAACGTCAGCCAAGGCGCACTCGGGGCCGCGGCACTCATCACGAACGAGATGTTCGGTGAAATCAATTAATGGCAAGGAAGAAGGGGTTGTATGAAAAAAATCCTTATCGTGTCTTTACCGGTTATTGTGATGGCTATTTTGATGATAATAATCGCAAGTTATCTAAAAATTGGAATAAACAATGAGTGGGTAGGATTTGCAGGAGGATTAATTGGTTCATTCATTGGAGTTTTTGGAGTCTATTGGACAATGCGTGAGGACCAGAAAAAAAGAGAGGAGGAAAGAAAAGAGGATTTTTTCATTAAAAATATTGGCCTGTATACAGATATTATTTATTTACTTGATTCTAAAGATCTTCATACGATTTATCAGACCATGAATGATTTAAAAAAGTCAAAAGAATGGTATGAAATTGAAAAAATCACAAGGGTCGAGATTGAAAAGATAATCGATAAATGTCGTAGAAGTGAAGTAGAAGAGGCTGAAAGTATTGCTAGGAGTTACCTTATTAAAAGTTGTGGAAAAATACTCATAGTTAAAACGCAACGAACACTTATTGATGAAACTTCAATTGAAACAAAAGATGTTTTTGAAGAAGCCATAGATGAATTATTAGGTATGTGGTCGGGAACACTAAAGGATATAATTGATTACTCATTAGATATTGAGGACACTCTTGGAAATATAGAAGATTTTAAACGACGGATATCTCTTACAAAGTACCTGGCAGCATATAAACATAAGTCAGAAGAGTTCTACTATGCTATAGTCGATTTTCAAGAATCAAAAGAATGGCTCGATTATTTAGACCGAAGAGATATTGCTTTAAATAATATTAATAACCTAAGAAAATCATTAATTGATAAGATTGAAAACTTACAATAATATTCTACCTTTTGTTTTAATCGCTAACTTTCAAAATGGAAGAAGCGATTTTTTTTAAGTTCTTACAAGAAAGCGTTTACAACATAAACAAGGGCATGATATAGTCTATGTGTAGTTAGATAATAAATTTAATTTACTAAGTAAGGGGTGACACTCTCAACGACACGTTTGGAGGGGTAGCGATGCAAAAAGAGACACCATTGAAAGACCAGTTCCACGCAATCTTCGGTCGCTACGGGGCGACCCGATTGTTCGCACGACACGACTTCGCCTTCGACGAAATGGAAGCGTTCACAGGCGAGGAGACGAGCATGATCATCACGCGCTCTAGACGCGACGGCATCTTTCGTCTCTATGACGAGGAGACGCGTGACATCCGATTATTCCGGGCATCGACGCTCTCTCGTGACGTGTCGTTCGACGACATGGACGGCTTGTTCGAACTGTTGCTTTGGCGATTGAAAGAACAAGACGCATTGCCGTTCGGGGCGGACCTTTACGTCGTCGGCCCATACATAGACGGACCGAAGCTCGATTTGGAACTGATCACGTACACGTTGACACGGCTCGGGGATCGCCCGATGCCAGACCATCTTATTCGGGAGTTATGCCATCGTATCGTGGCGTGACAACACATTCAAAGGAGAATGAACATGAAAAAAACGACGATTGCACTCGCATCATCTGTCTTAATGCTCTCATCTTTACTCGCTGCGTGCGGCGACGACGAACAAGCGGCGGCGACAACGGAAGACGGCAAGCCGGTCATCACATGGTGGGGCTGGGCGCCACAACCTGAAGTCGGGGAAGAAATGGCGAAGGCGTTCAACGAATCGCAAGACGACTACGTTGTCAAATTCAAGCGTCTCGAAGACTACGAGCAACAGCTCCAAGTCGCGATGCTCGGCGGTGACGGTCCGGACGTCATCGGTCTCAAAGAGCCGATGATCCCACAATACAAGGACCGCCTCGTGCCAGCGAAAGACTATATGGACAAAGCGGCCGGCGAAGGCTGGAAAGACAAATTGATCGAGCTCGGCGTCGAACAGACGACGGTCGACGGCGAACAGTACGCGGTACCGGTCGGCTTCACAGGACAGGCATACCTCATGTATAACAAGACGCTTCTCGACAAATACGGCGTGACGCCACCGAAGACGTATGACGAGACGGTCGCAGCGATCGACAAGATTAACGCATCAGGCGACAAGGTCATCCCGATGCAACTCGGTGCGAAAGACGCATGGGTCGGCGTTGACGTCTTCAACGTCTTGAGCCACCAAGTCGCACCAGGTTACATCCAGGACGTACTCGCAGGCGACGCGAAGTGGACGGACAAAGAGATGGTCGAGACGGCTGAACTTTGGCAACAACTATACGAAGACAAAGTGTTCCAAGAAGGGGCATTGGGTCTCGCGACATACATGGATGGCATGAACAACTTCTTCGACAAGAAAGCTGCGATGTGGATCATCGGGTCATGGGAAGCCCACTCGATGACGACGGTCGAGAAGCGTGACAAGTGGAACAACTTCGAAGACGAGATCGGCTTCGTCCCGATGCCTAACCTCGCAGGTGGCACAGAACAACCGGTCATCGCTTCAATCGATATGGCACTCGGTGTCAACAAAGAGTCGAAACAACAAGAAGGTGCGGCTGCCTTCATCGCCTATATGACGCAAGGCGAAGGCCAGGCGCTCTACATGGAGAAGTTTGAGATGGCACCAGCCGTCAAAGACATCGAAGTCGCTTACGAAGACAAGTTCACGAACGATGTCGAGCGTGAGTCTTACAAAATTTTGAACGAGACGGTGAAGAACGCTGTCGCGGGACGCGGAATCCGTGACCCGAAAGTATACGACGCACTCGGGAAAGAACTTCAAAACATCGCTGCCGGACAAGATGCGAAAGAAGCACTCGCACGCATCCAGGCGATTGCGGACCAAGGTAAATAATCGAACGAGCGCCAGTAGCCAGACTCACTGGCGCTCGATTTTTTGAATCTGAAAGTGAGGGAACCTTATGCAACAAGCAACCGATTTGAACAAGTCCAAGCCGAAGCTCGCGTCGGTGCCGCCGAGCGCGCCGAACCCGATCCGGAAGAAGGAGCGGATGAAGCAAAACTTAATCGGCTGGGCGTTCGTCGCCCCGACTGTCCTGTTCGTCATCGCCTTCATCTATTACGGCATCTTCTATAACGCCTATCACTCGCTCTTCTCGTGGGATGGGATCTCGTTTGAAAAAGTGTATGTCGGCTTCGAGAACTTCGCACGGATGTTCCAAGACCCAGAATTTTATAACGCGCTCAAGAATACGGGCATCTTCACGATCTTGACGGTCACGATTCAGGCGGGTCTCGGGCTCGTGTTGGCCTATTTGCTTCACACGAAAGGCGCGGGCCGGACGTTCTTCAAATCGGTGTTCTTCTTCCCGGTCGTCTTGAGCCCGGTCGTCCTCGGGGCGGCGTTCACGCAAATCTTTGACTTCCAGTTCGGTTACATCAACGAATTCCTTCGCATGATTGGTCTCGGTGCTTTGGAGCAGAACTGGCTCGGTGACCAGGACGTCGCACTCTATGCCATCATCTTGATCAACATCTTCCAGTGGACGGGCTCGTCGATGATCATGTACTACATGGCGATGCTCGCGATCGAACGGGAAGTGTTCGAGGCGGCCAATATTGACGGTGCCGGCTTCTGGCGCACGCTGTGGAGCGTCGTCTTCCCGAACTTGAAAGGGACGACGTTCACGCTGACGATCCTCGGGGTCATCGGTGGTCTGAAGACGTTCGATATCGTCTGGATCTCGACGCAAGGTGGACCAGGTAACTCGACGGAGGTCATCTCGACGTATTTGTTCCGGAAATCGATGCTTCATCAAGAGGTCGGTTATGCCAGTGCCGTCGCCATCATCTTGCTTGCGATCGCGCTCGGTATCACGTACTTCCAGATGCGTGTACAGAAGAAAATGGACTAAGGGGGAGTAGCTATGGAACTGCAAACGAAAAAAGGAAGATGGTTCACCAATATCGGTCTCTCGCTCATGGCGGTCCTCTGGTTGTTCCCAATCTTCGTCATGTTCAAGGAAAGCTTACGTGTCAACGGCTTTGAAAACTATATCGCGACGCTTCAAAATCCGAACTTCCCACAGTTCGTCATCAACAGTTTCATCGTCGCGTTCTTCATGATTCTCATTTCGATCTCGCTTCTCGCCTTTGCGGCGTTCGGATTCTCGAAGCTCCAGTTTGCTGGGAAGCGCCTGTTGTTCAATCTCGTCTTGGCAGGGTTGATGCTACCGGTCGCCTCGCTCATCGTACCGCTCTTCTTCACATTGCGTACGCTTGACGGGCTCAACAGCTATTGGGGATTGATCGGTGCCGAAATCGCCTTCTTCCTTCCGTTCGGTCTCATGCTCATCAAGAGTTACTTTGACGAACTGCCGAATGAATTGATGGAAGCGGCGCATATCGACGGGGCGTCGACGTTCCAAATATTCTATAAAGTCATGATGCCGCTCGCCAAACCGGCGCTCGCGACAGCGACGATCTACGCGTTCCTCAACTCATGGAACGAGTACTTGATGGTCCTCACGTTCATGACGGACCCAGCCAAGCAGACGGTGACGATGGCACCGACCTTCTTCACGGAAGCGCTCGGCGGGGACCCTGGTAAACTGTACGCCTCGCTCGTCTTGATCAGCTTGCCGACGATGGTGTTTTATATCTTCTTCCAACGCTTCTTACAAAAAGGGATGACTTCGGGAGCGGTCAAATAATCGATTGAGGTGAATAGCATGTATTTAGGAGTAGATTACTATCCAGAACAGACAGACCGTGCGCTTTGGGACGAGGACGTCCGCTTGATGAAAGAACTCGGCGTCAACGTCATCCGTATGGCGGAATTCGCCTGGACGATGATGGAACCGGCCGACGGCGAGTTCGACTTCTCATTTTGGGACGAGGTCGTCGAGACGTTCGGTGAACACTTTGACATCGTCCTCGGCACGCCGACGGCGACACCGCCCGCGTGGCTCATCGAGAAGTATCCGGACATTCTCCCAGTGACGAAAGACGGCGTCCGCATCAGTTTCGGTGCCCGTCGTCACTATACGGTCAACAGCCCCGTCTACCGCGAGTACTGTGAACGCATCACTCGCAAGATGGCGGAACGGTACGGTCGTCATCCACGGGTGATCGGCTGGCAGACGGACAACGAGTATGGACATGAACAGTCGGACCGCTCGTACGGCGACGTCGACCAAGTGGCGTTCCAAGAATGGCTGAAAGAACGTTACGAGACGCTCGACGCGCTCAACGCGGCTTGGGGGACCGTCTTCTGGAGCCATACATATACGGCATGGACACAGATTCCGGTTCCTCGCACCGTGTTCCAGGAACACAACCCGTCACTTCTCGTCGATTTCGACCGTTTCTGTTCGGACGCGTATCGCTCGTTCAACAAACTCCAAGTCGACACGCTCCGTCCGCTCATCCACGAGGACGCGTTCATCACGCATAACCTCGTCTATAGCGACATGGCGATCAACCAGCAACAGATGGCCCAAGACCTCGACTACGTCTCGTTCGACAACTACCCGGTCTGGGGTGGGTTGCCGGAACCGAACCGTTTCGAGAAGACGGCACACGACCATGATCTTTGCCGCTCGTCAAAACAAGGGAAAGGGTTCTGGGTGATGGAGCAACTCAGTGGGGCACAAGGATGGAGCCGTATCGGCTACTTGCCACGGCCAGGACATATCCGCCTCTGGACACATCAAGCTGTCGCTCGAGGTGCTGAGGCAATCGTCTACTTCCGATTCCGTGCCGCTGACTTCGGGACAGAGGAGTTCTGTCACGGCATCATCGACCATGATGGGAAGCCGAAACGGAAGTTCGAAGAAGTGAAGCACGTCATGTCAGAGCTTCACGCGCATGGAGACATGATCAACGCGGCTGCGTATAAGTCAGAGGTCGCCGTCTATTTCGACCAAGAAAACTTATGGGCGTGGACGCATCAACCGCACTCGGACGCCTTCAATTTCAAACAAGAGTTCGTCCGCTTCTATGGTGCCGCTGTCCGTCAAGGGGTCAATACGGATATCGTCTTCCCAGGGGATGCGCTCGACGCGTATAAACTCGTCATCGTCCCGCTCTATTTCCTCGGGAATGACGTGTTCGACGAGACGCTCATCGACTATATCGAGAACGGTGGGAACGTCATCTTCACGTATCGAACTGGGGTGAAAGACCCGATCAACCGTTGCCATAACTTGACGCTCCCAGGCAAGTTCGCTGAGTACGCGGGTATCGAGATTGACGAGTACGAGAGCTTACAAGCCGTCCAGTCGAACGAGGTCCGCCTCGGCGAGCAAGTGTCTGAGGCGAACATCTGGTGCGACTTGATTACACCAAAAGGTGCAGACGTACTCGCGACTTACGGGCAGGCATTCTATAAAGGGACGGCGGCCATCACGCGCCACACGTATAAAGGCGACGTCACATATATCGGCTCATCGGTCGACGATGCGATGCTCGACACGGTCTATCACGAGGCGCTCACACGCGCCGGCATTGACGCGCACCGACTCCCGGACGATGTCGAGAAAGTCGACCGTCATGGGGACGGGCAGTTGATCCGCTTCTATTTGAACCATTCGACCGAGGTCACGTCATCCGTCGAACTCGACGGCACGTGGCAGACGCTCGACGGGGAGACGATGACGGGCACGCTCGAGCTCGAACCGCTCGCGGTCATCCTACTCAAACGGGAGGTGGAGGCATGATCGTTCGTCACGACAATCGGTTCGCCCTCATCGGGACGAATCTCACGTACGTGTTTGATGTCGATGCGCGCGGTCGTCTCGTCCATCAATATCTCGGTGGACGCCTGCATGAGTCGGACATCAAAGAACTACCGGACGCGCGCGTGTTGCACTCGTCGTTCGAGACACCGGAAGGGGTGGCCGCTTACGAGTTCACCTCATTCGGCGACCTCGTCTATACGGAACCGACGTTGAAGAGTCATACCGAGACGGAACGGCTGCATGCGTTCGCACTCAGTGATGCACGGATTGACGGAGAGACGCTCGAGATCGATTTGATCGACTCGATTCAGTCCCTTCACGTGACGCTACAGTTCACGCTTTATCCGGCGTACGACATCATCGCTCGCCGCATGACCGTCAAAGCAGGAGAGACGGTCACACTCGAGAGTGCACAGTCATTCAGCCTCGGACTCATCGAGCGCGACATGCGCCTCCGTCATTTCAGCGGGGCGTGGACGAGCGAGTTCCAGCTTCAAGAAGGGCCGCTCCTCCCAGGTAAGAAGACAATCGAGAGCCGTCGCGGGTTGACGAGCCATCAAAGCAACCCGTGGTTCGCACTCGACAGTGACGCGACGGAGACACATGGAGAAGTCGTCTACGGCTTCCTCGGACATTCCGGCAACTGGGCAATCCATTTCGAGAAAGACCAGTTCGGCTTTACCCAAGTGACGGGCGGGATTAACCCGTTCGATTTCGCGAAGACGCTTCAAGCGGATGAATCTTTCACGACGCCAACCGGCTATATCGGCTATACGCAGCGCGGATTCGGTGGTATGAGCCAGAACGCCCACGACTTCGAGCGCGACGTCATCATGCCGGAAGCGACACGTGACGTGTTGCGCCCGGTCCTCTACAACTCGTGGGAGGCGACCTATTTTGACGTCAGCGAAGACGGACAGAAACGTCTCGTCGACGAGGCGGCTGCCATCGGTTGTGAGTTGTTCGTCGTCGATGACGGCTGGTTCGGTGAGCGTCATTCGGACACGGCCGGACTCGGGGATTGGCACGTCAACGAGATGAAGTTCCCGAACGGGCTCGACCCGCTCGTCCGCTACGTCGAGGAGAAAGGTCTCCAGTTCGGACTATGGGTCGAACCGGAGATGGTCAATCCAGATTCAGACTTGTACCGGGCTCATCCGGAGTGGATTTACTATACGGATGGCCGCCCGTCGACGACGTCGCGGAATCAGTTCGTCTTGAACCTCGCCTTGCCTGAAGTCGAGGCACACGTGACGGCGTGGCTCGACGAGTTGCTCGGACGACACGACATCCGTTACATCAAGTGGGACATGAACCGCGCCTTCTCCGAGCCTGACAGCCCACATCTACGTGACGCGAAGGAACTGTGGCTCCGTCACGCGGAAGCCGTGTATCGCATCCTCGACACGTTGCGGGAAAGACACCCGAACGTCGCGTTCGAATCATGCGCCGGCGGCGGTGGGCGGATTGACCTCGGTGTCCTCTCGCGCGTCGAACAGGTTTGGACGAGCGATAACACGGACGCGCTCGACCGTCTCACGATTCAGGAAGGCTTCTCATACGCTTATAACGCCAAGATGATGAGCTGCTGGGTGACGGATGCGCCGAACTGGTTGAACAATCGTTCGTTGCCGCTCGGGTACCGGTTCGTCAGTGCCATGCAAGGGACGCTCGGCATCGGCGGCAATCTGCTCGAATGGACGAAAGAAGAATTGGCAGAAGCAAAAGAATGGATTTCGACGTATAAGACGATCCGTCCGCTCGTGCAGCACGGGACGAGCCATCGTCTTGCCTCGCTCAAACGGGACGGCTTCCACGCCGTCGGCTATACGGACGGAGAAGATTACGTCGTCCTCGTCAACGCCGACCGACGCCAATACGGGAAGAACCGCTTACGTGTGAAGCTGCGCGGACTCGACCCGGAACGGACGTACGAACTAGAAGGGCGCCTCGTGAGCGGACGCTATTTGATGGAACAAGGCATAAACCTCACACAACAAACAGACTATGACGCGTATTGCCTGGTCATTCACCCGGCATGAGCGATGGAAGGGATGAAGCCGTATGCTTTCATTTGATATGGAACAGCTGAAACAACAATTCGAGGAGGTGTTCGCAGGATCAGCGGACCGGGTGTTCTTCGCACCGGGTCGCATCAATTTGATCGGCGAGCACACCGACTATAACGGAGGGCACGTCTTCCCATGTGCGATCACGTTTGGGACGTATGGACTCGTGAAGAAGCGGGAGGACGATTTGATTCGTGTCTACTCACGCAACTTTGAAGATGTCGGCATCGTGTCGTTCCCTGTGACGGACGGGACGTATGAGGCGAGCCACGACTGGGCGAACTACGTGAAAGGTGTCGTCACGCTCCTTCGACAAGACGGGCACGACATCCACGGTTTCGACTTCCTCCTCGCGGGCAACATCCCGAACGGGGCGGGTCTCTCCTCATCGGCTTCCCTCGAACTCGTGACGGCGTTCATGTTGAATGAAGTGTACGGTCTCGGTCTCGAACGACTTGACCTCGTCCGACTCGGACAGAAGGTCGAGAACACGTTCATCGGCGTCAACAGCGGTATCATGGATCAGTTCGCCATCGGGATGGGCAAAGCCGGGCAGGCGATGCTCCTCGATTGTGAGACGCTCCATCACGACTACGCACCGATCGCACTCGACGGATACGACATCGTCATCATGAACACGAACAAACGACGCGAACTCGCCGACTCGAAATATAACGAGCGTCGACGTGAATGCGACACGGCGCTCGGGTTGATTCAGCCAAAATTCGACGCGGCGTCACTCGGGCAGCTGTCGATGGAGGCATTCGAACAAGTCGCCCTCGACTTACCGGAGACGCTCCGCAAACGGGCACGTCACGCTGTCTCGGAGAACGAGCGGACGAAACTCGCTTACGCTGCTTTACAAGAAGGACGACTCGAGACGTTCGGTCAGTTGATGAACGCATCACACGCGTCGCTTCGTGACGATTATGAAGTGACGGGGCTCGAGCTCGATACGCTCGTCGCGGCCGCCCAAGGCTGTGACGGTGTCATCGGGACCCGTATGACAGGGGCCGGATTCGGTGGCTGTGCCATCGCCATCGTCCGACAAACGGATACGAATGCGATGATCAAACAGACGTCTGCGAAGTACGAAGAGACGATCGGTTACGCGCCGACATGTTACGTCGCCTCGGTTGGGGACGGCGTCAGAGAACTCGTAGAGGAGGAAGTGAAATGAGTGTACTTGTCGTCGGCGGTGCCGGCTATATCGGATCGCACGCCGTCCGTGCCTTATTGAAAGACGGGGAGGACGTCGTCATCCTCGACAATCTCCAGACGGGACACGTCGAGTCGATCCCGCAAGACGTCCGTTTCTATGAAGGAGACTTGCGTGACCGTGCGTTCGTGAAAGAGGTATTCGCGAAAGAAAGAATCACGGACGTCCTTCATTTCGCGGCAAACTCGCTCGTCGGTGAATCGATGTCGGACCCGCTCGCCTACTATGACAACAACGTCTTCGGGACACAGGTGCTTCTCGAGGCGATGCGGGACGCAGGGGTGAAGCGGATCGTCTTCTCCTCGACGGCCGCGACATACGGTGACCAGACCGTCATGCCGATCGATGAGACGGCGCTGACGAACCCGACGAACACGTACGGGGCGACGAAACTTGCGATGGAGTCGATGATTCGCTGGTGTGACCAGGCGCACGGCATCCGCTCGGTCGCGCTCCGTTACTTCAACGTTGCCGGCGCAATCGCGACCGGTGAGATCGGGGAAGACCATGACCCGGAGACACACCTCATCCCAATCGTCCTTCAAGTGGCGAACGGACAGCGTGACGCCATCACCGTATTCGGTGACGACTATGCGACAGAAGACGGCACGTGTATCCGCGACTACATCCACGTCCAAGACCTCGTCGACGCGCATCTTCTCGCACTCCGTTATTTACGGGAAGACGGGGCGAGCGATGTGTTTAACCTCGGGACGGCGAACGGATTATCCGTGCTTGAAATCGTTGAAGCGGCACGTCGCGTGACGGGTCATGATATCCCGGTCCGACTCGGGGAACGCCGCGCCGGTGACCCGGCGAAGTTGATCGCCTCTTCCGATAAGGCACGACGCGTCCTCGGTTGGACACCGACCCGCTCGAATGTCGAAACGATTTTGACGGACGCGTGGAACTGGCATGCGACCCATCCATTCGGTTATCAGGCGAAAGAGGTGAGACGATGATTGATGTGACGATTGAGGCGCTCGTCGAGGCGGCGATTCGTGCAGAGTTGATTGAAGAACAGGACCGGATCTATTCACGGAACCGTGTACTCGCCACACTTCATAAACTCGACATGGACGTCCCGACGTCTGTGCCGTCGATAGAAATCCCAGACGCATTAGAGGAGCTGGTCGCATATGCGATCGAACAGGAGTTGATTGAACCAATCCTGGAAGAAAAGGACCGCTTTATGGCCGAAGTGATGAACGTCTTCGTCTCGAAACCGTCTGAAGTGACGCGTCGTTTCAATGAACTCCGTGCGACTGACGTGACGGCTGCGACGGATTATTTCTATCGGATGAGCCAGGCGTCAAACTATATCCAGACGCGGCGAATCGCGAACAACATCACGTACAAGGCACCGACCCGCTATGGCACGCTCGACATCACCATCAACTTGTCCAAACCGGAGAAGGACCCGCGTGAGATCGCACTCGCTCGGACGCAGCCGACCCCGACGTCGAACTATCCGAAAGGGTTATTGGCGATTGAGAACGAAGGCTACGGCGGGCACTTGAAACATCCGGCGCGTGCGAACCATCGCATCATCCCGCTCACACTCGGCGGTCAACCGTGGTCGTTCCAATATTCACCGTACCTCTACTACAACGAGCACTCGATTTTGTTGTCGAACGAGGTGCGCGACATGGTCATCGACCGGGGCGCGTTCGAGCGTCTACTCGATTTCATCACACAGTTCCCGCACTATTTCGCCGGGTCGAACGCGGACTTGCCGATCGTCGGAGGCTCGATTTTGACGCACGACCATTACCAGGCCGGCCGCTACCGGTTTGCGATGGACGATGCGCAAGTCGTCTCGACGTATCGCTCGGAGCGCTATGACCAGGTCGAGATTGAGACGCTCTACTGGCCACTCTCGGTCGTCCGTCTCCGTTCCCGTCAACAAGAGCAGCTCGTCATGTTGGCGAATCAGTTGCTTGGCTATTGGCGTGACTATGAGGACGAATCGAGTGAGGTCATCCCGTATACGGACGGTGTCCCACATAACACGGTCACTCCGATTGCGAGACGACGGGACGGGCGCTATGAGCTCGACCTCGTTCTTCGGAACAATCGGACGAGCGATTTACATCCGGACGGGATTTTTCATCCGCATGCTGACGTGCACCACATCAAGCGTGAGAATATCGGCTTGATTGAAGTGATGGGACTCGCCGTCTTACCAGCACGTCTGAAGACGGAACTCGAACAAGTCGTCCGTTATGTGGCGGGCGAGGACGTCGAAGTTGAAGCGATGCACCAGGAATGGGCGGATGCGTTACGGAAGAAGGCAGGCGACCCGAAAACGATCGTGGACCAAGCCGTCGTCGACAAGTTCGTGAAAGGACTCGAAGACGCCGGTGTCTTCAAACAGACGGAAACGGGGCAGGAACAGTTTGATGTGTTCGTCCGTTCGCTCCTGAGTCATGTCGATAAAGTGGAGTACGGAACACCAAGGTCGGGAATGAGAGAGAAAACGAACTAAAGGTGGTTGTACGAGTGAAACAAGCGACGATTCAAAACACCAACGGCATGAAACTATCCGCTATCGACTATGGCTGTGCGATGACGGAACTGACGGCCCCGGACCGAGACGGTAATCTCGACTCGGTCATCTTGAAATATGGGGACGTCTCTCAATACTTAGAAAATCCGGTCTATCTCGGATCGGTCGTCGGGCGGATTGCTGGACGGATCCGTGACGCGGAGATCGATGGTGTCGCCTTGACCCCAAGCGAGGCGCCTCATCATATCCATGGAGGCGACAAAGGCATCACGGCTCGACACTGGGAGATGGATGCCGACGAGCAGTGCATCCAGTTCACGTATGTGAGTCCGGACGGGGAAGAAGGATATCCCGGAAACGTCTTCTTCAAAGTGTTATATGAGCTGACAGATGACAATGAACTGATTGTCACGATGACGGCGGAGACGGACCAACTGACGTGGGTCAACCTGAACCATCACAACTACTTCAATCTCGGTGGACGACCGACCATCCATGACCATGAGCTGACGCTACCAGCTGATTCGGTCGGGGTGCTCGATGCGGAATCGTTGCCGACAGGAGAGTTGCGTGACGTGAGCGGGACCCCGTTTGATTTCCGCGACGGCAAAGTGGTCCGAGAAGCGCTCGAGTCAGGAGACGAGGCGATTACAAAAGCCGGTGGACTCGATCATCCGTTCATCTTGAAGGACGGGGAGACGAGGCTACATGATCCGGTGAGCGGACGGACGATGACCGTCGAGACGAATCAACCCGTCATGGTCGTCTATACGGGCAACTTCCTCAGTGAAGAGACGCCGGTGACGCTCGACGGCCGACAAAAACATAGCGCGATTTGTCTCGAGGCCCAGGCGTTCCCGGACGCCCCGAACCATCCAGACATCGCGACCTCAATCGAACTGAGACCGGGTGAGTTGTATCACTCGCGGACAGTATATCGGTTTGGGGTGGAGTAAGCATAAAGACCACTTTCTTTGCTTCGGAATTTGAAGCGAGGAAGTGGTCTGTTTTATGGATTGACATGATTGTTTTCAGCTACCTCTTTCAATACATCAATCATACTGCTATGGAAATCTCGAAATGCGTCGGTTTCTACTAAGTCTTTCATCGTTTGATGTACATGGTTGGCGTTCGTCCAATCTGGAACATCCATCGTATCTGTATAAATGCGAGTGAACTTTTTCCCTTCTTGCTTTCCTGATTTCATAAAGGAAATTCCTTTTTCTTCGATGGCTTCCAATAGTTCAAGACGACGTTCGTAAGGAATCGGACCAACTTCGACATATAGTTTGAGTCGCTTATCGCCTTTTCGCTCAAACCACATGATGAGCGCATAATTGAGCCAATAGCGTTTCAAGCGAGGCAATTGTTCAAGTGCAGGTAACCACTCGTTCATCACAAAGTTTGGAACACGTGAATGTGCACTGTACACATTCAATTGCAGTTCATTTGCGAATGTTTCAAATGCCTGAGGCAGAATGTTCCCACTCACTTTAATGATGTGATCGATGGTCTGCCGCTTTCGGTTATAAATGATGCGTAGATGTCTTTTGGTATCCTCATCTAACGTCTTTAAGATACGCGTCGCTTTTCGAAGGTCGACTTGTTTTTGTTTTGATGGATTGGCATTCGCAAAAAGTAGTTGAATGGCAAGCGTATTCTCTTGATACAGTTGTAGTGCCGTACGGTCCGCTTCTTCGTTCTCGACGAGGCGCTCTTCCAACAGATTCGTGTAATACGTTAAGAAATCATAAATGTTGTCAGCAATCGTTGCACGATTCAATTCAAGTTCTTGTTTGATGATGGTCAACACATCTCCGTAGTCGAGTACCCAATAATCTTCATGCGAAGGAAGGTCACTCGATAAGGTGAGGTAGACGGGGAGCACGTTTCGATTCGGAAACATGTCTTTCACGTGAGTAATATATCGAGTCAATTGTCCAGACGACTCACTAGAATGGAACTTATTTTCGATGAGTAAGGTGATATTGAGAGTGGGGATATCGATGAGTAAGTCAATCGACCCATTTCCCGTATACCATTCACGGTGAACAATCACGTCCGAGAGAGCTTGATGAGAGAAGGCTAAGTAATCGAACAAATGAATTTTATCTTCGTTGTCTTGTTTTGTAATGAGATGCATCAGTAATTTTCTCAAGAAGAAGCTTCCGAGGCGATGATTCTCGTTAGGGTCTAATAACCAGGCGAGTACGTTCGAATGTCGAATCTCATATTGATCGACCCGTAACACTTTCAATGGATTGAATTGCTCGAATTGTTGGTGCAGTCGATTGAACTCAGGTGCATTTTCAAGTTGAAGAATGGTGTCCAACTGAATTGATTGTTCAGAAGTGGGATTCATGTAGTTGCCTCCGTTACATATATTGTAAGTCCATTAAAACATACAATGAATCCATATCCTTTAATGAAATTGCTATAGCTATGAAATGGGAGTTAAAAAATCAAAAAACGATTTTCTTATTTCCTAAAATCTCCGAAAAAGCAGTATGACCACTTGATAAACTACATATAAAGAATAAAGTCATGGAGGCTATACATATGAAGAAGTTGTTAAGTGGCGTTATGTTAGCAGTGTTTTGTTTGACAGCCGTACTGTCACCAGCTCAGATTCCTTTTTCTCAAGGTGATATGAGTAAAGTCGAAGCAACGCTTGAAAAGCAGTTTAACAAATCGAGTAAAATCTATGCATCACGTAGTCGGAAAGCAAAGGTAATCCTTAACGTCAAAAAGAATCAAACCGTCACGGTTCTCGAGACAGTCGGTAGTTGGAGCAAGGTGCGTGTAGGTAAGAAAACGGGATGGACGGCAAACCGAGATTTGAGTGTGGTGAAGTCGAAGATCGAGATTGATCGTCCTTCCCCAACAGCTCTATTTGAAAAGGTGAAGCTAGATCCGCGTTTCACCGAATTTGAGGGTATTCGTCTCATTGGCTATAAATATGAAAAGGGAGAACAGAATTTCCTTCAGGTGTTTCACCTCGAAGACAAAGGAATTTTAGTCATGAGACATTGGTTCGGTGATGCCTATAAACCAGGTGTCAGACCAAAGGAACGTGAGGCAATGATGAAATATCAATACGAATCCATTCAAATGATGGGTGAGTTGATGTACGGACCTGGTACACAAGAAGCTAAAAACTATACGAATGTGGCATCTGCACACATGACTGAGGTGGAACAGCTCGTCATGGAAGACTGGCATAATCGGATGCGCTATTTCAAAGAGGGAACATTCCGTGCAAATGGAGATTCCTTTAAATATTATATGGCTGGTCCGGGGCTTGAGATTGACTTTACTGAATGAAATAGGAATTCTACGCATGAAATGTAGAGTGGGAAATTAATATATGAATCAATTTAGAAAATGTGGAGTGACCGAAACTGGTCACTCCGCTTTTTTGTGTTGTTTATGCCCCTACTTTTATAAAATAGGTCATTTCGTTTTTGAAAAACGTGCTATATTTTTATATGGGATTTATAGGATTCATATTCAAAAACCTACATATGAGAAAAGAGAAGAGGAAAACATATGAAGAAGAGGTTGGCTCAATTGATCATCGTCATATTATTGGTGCATTCATTACCTTATTCAGGATTTGCGATGGAGGATACAGAGGCACCAGAATTAGTCAACTATACGCTTGACTCAGGGGAGTTCACAATCGGGGACAACGTGCACTTAACACTAGAGGCGAAAGACAACTCGGGGCTGCCGCCATACGTATATGTGTATTTGAAGAAACCGATCACGGGACACATGCACAACGTACCAGTCTACCATCGAGGGGACGGCATATATGAAGGAGCATTCACGATTGAGGAGGGGATGGAATCTGGGCGATACGTCCTCGAATACGTGTATCTGGTGGACGCTCGTTCGAATGACCGATCGGTCTATCGTGATGAGAGCGACGTACAGGGTTTTAACGTCTATGGAACAAACAGTGATACGACAGCTCCTGAGCTTATCGATTATAAGCTTGACTCGGGGGAATTCACAATCGGGGACAACGTGCACATAACGCTAGAGGCGAGAGACAACTCGGGGCTGCCGCCATACGTATATGTGTATTTGAAGAAACCGATCACGGGACACATGCACAACGTACCAG